>DMXI01000377.1 GCA_003483885.1 Microscillaceae bacterium | reverse complement strand
ATATCATTTATGTAAGTTCTACATCGGTTTACCCCAATGTAAACCGAGAAGTAGACGAAAATGAACCTTTGCTTAATCAAGATGGCTCAATAGATGGGGTAAGTAGTAAAGGAGTAAATCGTGCTTTGCTCAAAGTCGAAGAAATGATCAAAGGCTTGGCGGATAAAAATATTACGATTTTACGTCCAGGAGGACTGATTGGGGAAGACCGAATACCAGGAAGGTATGTAGCAGGAAGGAAAGGTCTATCCGGAGGAAATAACCCTGTCAATTATATTCATCCCGTAGACCTGGTACGCATTATTACCGAAATAATCCAACAAAACATTTGGGATGACACGTTCAATATTGTAGCTCCTCAACACCCAAAGCGTAAAGAAGTATACGCTAAAAATGCGCAAATGTATGGATTCGAATTGCCTGAATATGCTGAGGGAGAGGCAGATTTTAAAATTATTAATGCTGATAAATTGATAAAAATACTTAATTATCAATTTGAATATCCCAACCCCCTAGAGTTTCGTTATAACTTAAAAACTAATGATACAGCGTAAGCGTAGCATCAAACCTACTCTAAACGCTTGATTACATTCCTAACACAATGAAGCATTTTTTTCCGATTACTACTTTCACTACGATCTATATTATTTTTACCTCCATTAGTTGGGGGCTTGCTCAAGGTATTCCGGCGGGTTATAAGGTATTGCCCGAGGAATTTAACATTCATTACAAAATACATAAGAAAGGAACTGATAAAAGAAAGAAAATTATTATTAATCAGTTTGTCACTTTTCACCTCTCTATCTATAAAGAAGCAGCAAAAGATTCATTGCTCCGCACTACCTACCCCGATAATCCAGTAGTCAAAGAAATTTCTACCGCAGATTATACTTACGCAGACAAGGGTTACCTTACAGAAATGCTGCTTAAGCTCACAGTCAATGATAGTGCTACTTTTAGAATGCAAGCCGACTTCTTGTTTCGAACTATTAAGCGAAAACGCCCAGCGTTTCTTCAAGCCACTGATTACGTAAAATATGTGATCAAGGTCTTAAACCAACAGCCACACGAAGAGGTATTGCATGACGAGGAAGTGAAGGTATTTAAGCAACGTCGCAAAGATGAAAAGAAGATTGCGGCTTATATGAAGAAAACAAAGTTTCCCAGGCCTCTCAAGAAAACCTACGCAGGTGTCTGGTATTATTTTACCAAAGAAGGCAAGGGTGATTTCCCTATCAAAGGAGATGTTGTGATGGTAAAATATAAAACCATGTTTTTGGATGGCAAAGTATGGCGTAGCTCCAAGATGGACGGGCGGGTCTTTGACTTTCCGGTAGGGTACAAATTTGTCATCCCCGGATTTGATCAAGTACTTCCACTAATGCGGGAAGGAACCAAAGGTCATTTTATTATGCCTTCTTACTTGTGTTATGGAGCCACTGGTTTTTATGGCATTCCCCCACATACTGTACTCAAGTTTGACATAGAGTTTCTGGCCATCAAGTCACGCAAGCAGATCATTCATCGCTCTAAGGATGCCGCTACTAAGAAGAAAAAAACTATTCCCGGAATTCCCTATGGAAAACGCAAGAAAGTGGTTTTGACCAAGAAACAGGCAGATATCATCAATCGAAAAAACGGTGTAGGGCTCACCAAAAAACAACAAAAAATGATTGATAAGCATTTCAATAAAACCAATAATAAGAAAAAGAAGTAAATAGCTTATCAAACGTATTCTGGAGGATTAAACACTGAGTATCAATTTTTTGAACTTGATACTCAGTGTTTTTTTATTGTTATTCAAATAATCAAAATCGCTCCACTATCCGATCAAATAATTGTTGATTAGCCCGAATGTTTTCTCCTTCTAATTGCTTGAATAAGTGAATTTGTGTAGCAGATGCTTCAATAATTTCTTGTAAAATCAGCCAACGTACGCCTTCAGTATAGGGAGGAGTGGTAAATGACCCTTGATAGGTATAAAAATGACGAGATTTAGGCAATAGGTTAGCAGCATTGACTAAATGGTCAGAATTGATTCTTCCTTGGTATCGTGGAGTATCACGCAAGATTTTGGCAAGTGTTGGATTCTCTCTTCCTTCTTTAAACATCAATCCTATGACTAAGTAATTGCCTTCAGCTGATTGATGCACCAAATGCATTTCCATTGGATAAATAATCCCTTGAATGTGGTGCTCAGCAGGGGTATGAAAGTGAAATTGCTTAAGGTTAAATTGTGTACTGTCATATATAACATCACTGCCAGGTTCATACTCTATTTTAATCGTATGTCCAGTATTGATAATTTTTTCGTGACTTGGACGATAATGAAAGTCTACCAAGTGTTTTTTGGCATATTTGCATTGGTAATCACTGGGAATATTGATAGGAGATTGTTGATGCCCCAAGGTATCAAGTGGTGCTTCAGGTTTGTTGGGTTGGCTACAGCCTAATAAAAACAATAGAAATAAGGTATATAAAGTATAGAGTTTCATCGCTAAAAAGTTAAAATAGGAAGTCATTGTGACTCCTGTAAATGAGGGGTTAATAAAAAAGAATGGTGAGTTGTCCACAAACAACCGCACCCGTTGAGAGGATTATGCGATGAAAAGTACCTCAACTTTTAGGTTGTGGTAATCGATGTATAAATGGAGTGTTTGCTTGGCTCTAAAGGTAAGATAACTATGATACAACCAGTCGTGCCAGTGAGAGGCACACAGGTGGCTTTGATACTCGAATAATATCGCTTGCCAATGCGATGACTTCCAATAAAAGGTTTTTCCCTTGAGAGGATTACGTTGACTTTCTGCCCCCTCTTTTTTCTCTTTATCTCCTTTTTCTTCTTCCTTTGGCTCTTTTTCTGATTCATTTCCGCTGACAAGTGCTTTGAATAGTTGTTGCCAGAAGTCTTCCTCAGTGGTTTGGGCTAGTTGATTACTTACTCGCTCAACATTGGTATGTGCATACAAAGGCGAAATTAATGCTCCTCGTAGTATAAGAAGCAGCAAAAAAGATGAAGTAATATTTATGAGCTTTTGTTGCACTTTTTTAAACATTCCTGAAATATATGCTCAAGTTACTATAGATGTTTTTATTAAACAATTAAAAACAAATTAACATAAGTTCATATATTTATATAATATATCGCCTATTGTTACCTATATAACAATTAAAATACCATAAATGATTCAAATATATACTGCTTTTAAAAGCTTAGACTTAGATAATACTCATAAAAAAAAGCCTACTGAATAATTCAGTAGGCTTTGCAATCTATTTGATAAATCCTTTATCAGGTCACGTGATTAGTAACCAGGATTTTGAGTCAACGCAGAGTTGTTATCAATTGCAGACTGTGGAATTGGGAATACCAAGTTGTTAGCAGTAGCAGCAGTACCTTTTACAGCTAAACCAAGTCTACGAAGATCGTGGAAACGGTTTCCTTCGTAAGCCAATTCAACTCTTCTTTCCAATACAATCGCATCAATCAAAGCTTGAGCGTTTGCGAAGTCAGTAGTTTGGAACAATACAGGAGTATCAGCTACAGCGTTTCCACCAGCGTCAGATACTACCAATGCACGTCCGCGAACTTCATTCAACAAGTTTACTGCCTCAGCAGTAACACCAGCAGTTCTGGCCAAAGCCTCAGCTCTCATCAAAAGAATTTCTGCATAACGGTAAACAGGAATGTTATCCGCATTATTTACACCGTCAGTGTACTTCAATACAAAGCTACTGGTACGGTTGGTCAATACTGACAAACGCTGATCAACTACAGTTTGGTTAGCAGTAGTCAAAGCAGTTTGCTGTGCAGTAGTTACAATTTGATCGTATCCATTAGTAAACATATCAGGAGTAATGGTAATGTCTCCACGACCACCAATTCCACCGTTTGCATAGAAAGTAGTCAATCCGGCATTTACACCAGGGTTATCCTGAACAGTCATATTAACTTCCATGATAGACTCACCGCTAAACTCAGTTTCATAAAATACATCCACTGTGTTATTCAAAGCGAAGTTTCCACTAGCAATGATCTCGTTAGATTTTGTAGCAGCTCTTGTATAATCACCTTGTTGGAAATAAATTTCCGCAAGGGCACTCTTTGCAGCCCAGTGAGTTGCGCGTCCGTTAGACGCAAAGTCAGTAGGAATAAGTGTTTCAGCTTGCTGTAAATCGTTTATAGCTTGCGTATATACTTGTGCTACAGTTTGACGAGGTAACTTCTCAATCTTGCTTAAGTCATCAACGTAAGTAAGGCTAATTGGAAGACCTGGATCGCTTGCAGAAGTAGCCGCGCTATATGGCTTTCCGTAGTAACGAATTGCTTCAAAGTAAGCCATTCCACGCATGAAATAAAGCTCCCCTTTGATACGATCTCTTTCCGCTGCATCCAATCCTTCAATGTTATCAATTACTTGCAAAATAGCTGCAATATTGTTTGATAGAATGTATACATTGTTATACGTCGCTGTTATATCGCCATTATTAGCCGCAATTTGAAGCTGAGCGATTTCACCAGGAGCATTAAAAGAACCTCCCCACTCAATGTTGTTTGACATCAAGTCTGCGTACAATACATAGTTTCCTCCGTAAAGATCATCGTCTTGGAAACGGTTGTACACCCCAAATAGGGCATTACGAATATCAGAAGGCGTTTGGTAAGCTGTAGCCAACGGTAAACCTTGTTGTGGCTGCGGCTCTTCCAGGTAAGTTTGGCAAGCACTGAACCCAATCAATGTCGCCAACATTAACATGCTATATATTTTTCTCATTAGATATGATTCGTTTAAAATTAAAAATTAATATTTACACCACCTAGGATAGTAATTGCTTGTGGAGCAGCAAAGAATACATCTCCTTGAAGAGCACCATTACCACCACCAACTTCTGGGTCAAAACCTTGATAGTCAGTGCGCGTCCACAAGTTCTGTCCTTGTACGTAGAATCTTACACTGTACTGCTTAGTCAAAGACTTAGGCAAGGTGTAACCAAACGTAAGGGTTTTCAAACGAATAAAAGAACCGTCATCTAAATAACGAGTTGAGTGCTGATTACCATTTACAACATTAGCACGAGGCTGAGGAACATCAGTATTAGTATTGGTTGGAGTCCAGTAGTTCAACTGATCAACAGTTTGGTTGAAAGCTCCTCTCAAGTTAGACTGATAAAAACGACCTTCGTTACGGTAAATGTCATTTCCTTGTACAAACTGGAAGAAAACACTCAAGTCAAAACCTTTGTAAGAGAATTTGTTAGTCCATCCACCAAAGAAATCAGGGAAAGGATTTCCGCTAATTACACGGTCAGCAGTAGAATATGCGTTGGTAGTAGTTCCATCACGATTTTCGTTACCGTCAGTGTTGAAAAACAAAGCATCACCATTTGCAGGATCAACCCCAGCATAATTTACTAGATAGAATGCACCCAAAGGCTCTCCTTCACGAATGATTTGACGACCAAGAATAATGTCATCTCCTTTACCGTCTCCGTCGTTGTCTAGTAACTTCTTCACTTTGTTTTGTAGGGTAGAAATGTTGAAGCTAGTAGTCCACAAGAAATCTTTAGTCTTGATTACATCTGCATTCAATTCAATCTCAATACCAGAGTTCTCAATTTCACCTACGTTTTGAGTGATTGTTTGGAAACCACTTTCTCTTGGAAGAGGTCTGTTCAACAATAAGTCGTTGGTGTTTTTCAAGTAGTAACCAAAAGAACCACGGATACGGTCATTTAAGATACCCCACTCTAAAGCGATGTCTAACTGAGTAGTAGTTTCCCAAGTCAAATCAGGGTTAGAAAGTGAGTTAGGCTCAAAACCAGGTGTACCAGCATAGTTGTTAAATGCTACCAAACCAAGAGAAGCAAAGTTACCAATACCACCGTTACCAGTTAGACCATAACTAGCTCTTAATTTCAAGAAACTAACTACGTTCTTGATACCAGACATAAATGATTCCTGAGAAGCAACCCAACCAAATGAAGCCGCAGGGAAGAAACCATAACGGTTTTTGAAACCAAATCGTGAAGAACCATCATAACGAGCTGTCAAAGAAACGATGTACTTGTCAGCGAAAGAGTAGTTCAAACGAGTAAATATACCAGCAAAAGTAAACTCAGTACCAGTTCCATCACTATCAGTAGTAGCAGAAGCTGCGTTCAAAGTTTTCAAACGGTTATCTGGGAACTCATTACCTTCAGCAAATAAAGTAGTGGTGATAGACTTCTGAATCTCAGCACCTAATAATCCACTCACTTTGTGCTTACCAAATACTTGGTTGTAGTTTACAGTGTTAGTCCAAGTGTAGTTAAAAGACTGAGAGTTGAATGCATCTGCCAAACCAGTACCAAAACCATCGGTAGTGTTATCAGCAAACTTTCTAGTCTCATCAATTTGGAAACTCTCTATGGCTACTTTAGTCTGAGCGCTCAAGAAAGGTAGAATTTGATAGTTCAAGCTCAAGTTAGCAATTACTTGAGTCAAAGTAGAGTTAAAGTCCTGACCTAATTGGTTTGAAATAGGTGTACCAGGGAACTGACCAAGTATGTTTGGAGAGTTGTCAAGATTTACTGATCCATCAGCATTAAAAGCAGCTACGTTAGGGTAGTACAAGTGGGCATAAGTCCAAGGTGCACCTACTGCATTTTCTTCCCCTACACGGAAACTAGTAGAACGAGAAGGAGCAATACCTAAAGACATAGATACTTTCTCACTGATTTTCTGATCTAAGTTCAAACGTAAGTTGAAACGTTGTTGCTCGTTACGCTCAATATATCCATTCGCATCTGCATATGCCGCAGAAATATAATACTTAGTGTTTTGGTTACCACCACTTACACTTGCATTGATCTCTTGGATTTGACCAGTACGAGTTACAAGATCGATGAAATCGGTGTTCTGAACATTATTTGGATCAAATTTAAGAGAAGCAGCCAAACCTCGGTTGTCAATGGCATCATTCCACATTTGAGTGTACTGATCACCATTCAACATATCTAAAGTGTTGGTAGGTCTAGTAGTACCACGGTAGTAGTTAATGCTTATTTGTGGCTTACCAGTTTTACCTCTTTTAGTAGTAATCAAAATTACCCCGTTAGAAGCACGTGCTCCGTAAATAGCCGCAGCTGATGCATCTTTCAATACTTCTATAGACTCAATTTCACTTGGGTTCAAGTTTTTCAATGGGTTAGTACCCGATCCACCAAAAGTAAGACCAGACTGACCACCAGCAACTGCGATAGGAATACCATCAACTACGTACAAAGGCTGAGTAGTTGCGTTTACAGAAGCTGTACCACGTACTCTTACAGTTACAGGAGCACCTAATACCCCGTTTTGAGCGTTTACCTGTACCCCAGCTGTTCTACCAGTCAAGGCGTTTTCAAAAGTAGAAACGGTAGGCATTGTAGCAATATCTTCAGCTTTTACTGTAGCTACCGAACCTGTGATACCACGCTTGGTAGAGGTACCATATCCCACTACTACTACTTCGTCTAGTGCTTTAGTATCAGAAAGTGAAACAGCTATGTTAGTTTGGCTACCTACGGTTACTTCTTGAGTTTCTAAACCGAAGGCCTGAATTACTAAAACAGCATCAGAAGGCACATTGTTGATAGAGAAAGTACCATCAGTTCTGGTAACTACCCCGTTAGAGGTTCCTTTCACTACAACGGTTGCGCCAGGAATGGCCTCACCTTTTGAGTTGGTTACCTTACCGGTAACGGTTCTATTTTGTGCATTTACCCCAAGGGAGAAAAGCATCAAAAACAGAAGTAAAAATTGTAATTTTTGCTTCATAAAATATGTAAAAAAATGAGTTAATAAATAGTCTGAAAATCAAATACTACCCTAAGATAATATTATCAAATCCAGTATTTTAAATTAATCTATCAAAACGCCTTCATTTAGGATACTTTGACAAAATCGAAATATTTCCAAAATCAGGCAATCGTTGATACAAGTTAAACAAAAGATATTCTTTGGGGTTTTCTACCCCTACTTCACTTTGCCTCTCTCACAAAATTGCTACTTATAATTTCTAATTTCGTATTTCTTAATAAAAAATTACTTGGATAGGTTTAAATGGTATTTTGACATTTGTGTTTTTTGCCAAAAAAACTAAGGATATTTTTTAGAAAAGATTAAGAGTCTATCCTGTGACTCATTATAAACAAACGTTTTTGTATAATGTTCTCCCAAAATTAAGTTATAGAGATTAAACTTCCTACTCGCAAGGGAGTACAATTTTAGGGTGTTATCAAAAATATATAACTTCACTCGTATAATTTCTTTTCAATATTGATCAATAAGTCTCTGAATTTTAATGATTTAATTATTTATGGCCTGAAAGTTATAAATCTAGGTCAAATAAGTAATGTACAACTACTATTTTTTTGTTAAGAAATTGTTAAGAATATTTCCTTAGCAACAATCTTATAATGAATAATTCAGAGCTAATATGTCACTTTTTTAATAAAAACCTGATAAACTAGACATATTATTACTGCAATATTACCAATTTTAGTATCACTAAGCAAATTCCTAAAATTAACTTTGACAATTATCTTCCAAAGATTTTACTCATGAACTTTTTATATGTTACCCAACTCAACCATTTACAAAAGCAGGCAGTTATGCAAATTTGGAACAATGTATATCCAGCCCAACTAACCCATAACACTCTTGCAAATTTTGAAAAGTACCTGGTTCCTCTACATAATGACCATCACATATTGGTACAGAATGAGGACCAGGATATTGTTGGTTGGCTTGTCACTTTTGATCGTCAACAGGAACGATGGTTTGCCATGTTGATGGCAGATCGGGTAAAAGGCCAGGGAATTGGTTCAGAATTATTACGTCAGGCCAAAACAATGAATGAGGTGTTGAATGGTTGGGTGGTCGATCACAATCATTATAAGCGAAAAGATGGGACTACTTACTTATCGCCGCTTGGTTTTTATATAAAAAATGAGTTTGAAGTACTCAAGGAAAATCGTCTTCAGGATTCAAAACTATCGGTGGTTCAGGTAAGATGGGAGCAGTAAGGAAACAATAAGCTATTAGCTTTTGGCTGTCGATAATTCTCAGTACTTCATCCAGCAACCAAAAACTAATAGCCCCTACCCTATTATGAAAAACTTTTGGCTATATCTACAAAATCACGGGATTTAAGAGAGGCTCCTCCTACTAAACCACCGTCTACATCAGGACAGGCAAAAAGCTCCTGCGCATTGGCAGGTTTCACACTACCTCCATATAAGATAGAAGTATTATCTGCAATTTCTTGCCCATATTTTTCCGCAATAAAATTTCGTAATGCCAGATGCATTTCCTGAGCTTGAGCTGTGGAAGCAGTTACTCCTGTTCCGATGGCCCAAATAGGTTCATAAGCAATAACTAGTTTGGCAAAATCAGTAGCTTCTAAGTGAAATAAACTCTCCTTAAGCTGATTGCAAACAAACTCTACATGGTTTCCAGCTTCTCGAATATCCAATGATTCTCCACAGCAGAAAATTGGCAAAAGTTCATGCTTGAGCAAAATATCTACTTTTTTGGCTAACAACTCATTGTTTTCCTGAAAATACTCACGGCGCTCGCTATGGCCAATGATTACATATTGTACAGGTACTGACTTGAGCATAGTCGCTGATACTTCGCCAGTATAAGCTCCTTTTTCTTCCTGATGAACATTTTGAGCGCTTAAAGCGACTTTGGTACCATTGGTAAGTTTTTGTACGCTGGTAAGATGAATAAAAGGGCACCCCAAAATAACTTGGACTCCATTGGTAAGTTCATCTTGCACCATATTTACCACTTCCGAAGTCAACTTAATGCCTTCATTTAGGCTGTTGTTCATTTTCCAGTTTCCGGCAACTATTTTTTGTCTCATAGGTATTTTGCTAAAAGGTAACTGTCAGGAGCCGCTTTATTATCTTGACGAGGCTCTTGTACAGATTGAATAAGGTCTTTTTTATCGCCGCCAAATTTCCCATAAAACTTAGCAACATCCAAACAGTGATCACAGAAGTATTCAGTTATTCATAAATGATCGTTAACCACCCACTACTTTCGCTTCTTTCGCCGTTGATATCTCACCCACATAACTATGGCAAATACTATTATTAAAACTGGTATCAGGTAAGCCATCAGCAATGGAAATAGCACCAATACACCTCCATTTTTGCTATAGATTTTAAAATCAGCGGCCGTCGCCACATTCCACTGAGAGGCATCAAGCTGCCTTATTTTGTCGCTATTGAGCGCATCTATCTTTTTATAATAAGTAGTCGCTTGCTTTCGTTTTTTCTCAAAATTAAATTTACTAAGTCGATCTGCATAACGAATCACTATGTTGTTTTCCTCATTGGGCTCCAGGTTGGCAAAGTCGTACACCAACTGTTTTTTGCCATCGGTTTTAAAAGTCTTAAACGGGTATACGCCTTGGATAGACTTTACCTTGAGGGTATCCATCAATTGTATATAAATACGTCCCTTTTCAATGTTTTTAGCCCAGGCTCTTCCTGATTCCAATAAGTAACTGAAGCCATTGTGATAATCGGCGTTATAGCCTTCCCGTAATTGGGCCTGATTGGTATTTACCAAAAAATATACCTCTATCTTGGTAATAGCTTCTGGGGCATAACTGGCCTCCCAAATGTACCAGTTATCTACGTGGTCCAGGGCTTGATCCTGATAAGCATCTATACTGGTACTACTGGCTCTTTTTACCGTGACAGTTTTCCCATTTACTTTTACTTGTAGTTCATACAAATCAGACATATGCACACTGGTCATGGCTTTGTTCATAAAAGCACTATTGATCGGATAGCCAGTAGTCATCTGAATGGTCTCTTTGGTAAGGTTACGCATATTATACTCGCCCTTCACTACCGCAAAGCCCGGATAAAGCATCACCATTACCAACTCACTTTGCATTTGTACTTTCCCCAGGTGTACGCTGTCTTTGGCAAAGAAGGGGATAAAATTAGCGCCAGCTCCTACTTCCCAAAAACCTGGCATCCCGGCATTGGCCAAACTTTTTGCGGAAAACCCTCCGATCAGGCATAAACTCAATATAATTGATTTGAATTTCATTGGTTGCTTGTTTGTTTTTTGAAGCTGCAAAATTAGTTTTTTTTGGAGAAATTGGTTGTGAAGGAAGAAAGTTTCAGTAGCTACGTTCTAATCCTGTCTTGGGATTACTTTTCATTTGTAAAGAATATTATCTTTACCCCAGATTCAAATTGAAATACATGAATAAATTTATTGTGATAGAAGGGTTGGATGGCTCTGGTAAATCCACTCAGTTGAAACTGTTGACAGCTTATTTTGAACAATTGGGTATTCCATACCAACACATTCATTTTCCAGTGATGGATGAAGGCTACTATGGCCAATTGACGGCCGAGTTTTTAAGAGGAGATTTGGGTTCGCTAGACCAGGTACATCCCAAAATTGCCGCGTTGATTTTTGCCGAAAATCGTCGGGAACAAATGTATAAGGTTCAGCAGTGGCTGGCTTCTGGGCAAATTGTGATTGCCGATCGTTATGTTAATTCGAATATTGCTTTTCAGTGCGCAAAAATTGAGACGCAGTCGGAAAAACAACAACTCAAACAATGGATCTTGGAGTTTGAGTATGCCCATAATCAATTGCCCCGTCCGGCGTTTTCACTTTTCTTGGATGTGCCTTTTGCGGCTATTAAACGATCTTTGAACAATCAACGAACAGGTGATGACCGAGCTTATCTGCAAGGGAAAACCGATATTCACGAAGATTCACTGGATTTGCAAGAAAAGGTTCGGCAAGAATATTTGCAAATGGTGCAAGAACAGGAAGATTTCAATCTTATTAGCTGTGCTGATGAATCAGGAAATTACTTACCACCCGAACAGATTCATGAATCCATTAAAGCGATGTGTAAACCTGTAATTTCGCAATAAATATGGCAACAACAATCACTAGAACTGATTCGAGAAATGATGATTTTAAGGCGTTGATCGATTTACTGGATGTAGATTTGCGATCTCGCTATGGCCCTATTCAAGATCACTACGACCAGTTCAATGATATCTCGGTCATCCCATATGTGGTAGTGGCTTATGTAGACAATGAAGCGATAGGTTGTGGTGCTTTTAAGCAGTATGATGATACTCAGGTAGAAATTAAGAGGGTATTTGTCAAAGAGTCCAGTCGTGGTAAAGGAGTTGCCCGCTTGATACTGGCCGAACTGGAAGGTTGGGCTAAAGAACTGGGTTTTGCGGCTTGTGTTTTGGAAACTGGCGATCGACAATACGAAGCCATTGACTTGTACAATAAAAAGCTAGGCTATGAGATCATTCCTAATTATGGACAATATGCAGGGTTGGAACATAGTGTATGTATGCGGAAAGCGCTATAAAAAAGAAACCATCTTCAACTTTATAAATGATTTTCTTATCAAAAAGTTGGAGATGGTTCCTATTCTAGTAGTTGTTACCTTAGAACCTTAGGCCTAATAAAATCATCAATTTATTGGTAGGAGAACTTACAGAAATTGTACTGGCTATACCATTGCCACGCTCGTATCTACCTTCAACTGTAAAGTTATGTAAAATCATTCCCAGCCCAAATACAAGACCTGTTTCTACTCCTCTAGTTCCATTAATTGCTTGACCACTTCTCCCTGTACCAAAACTATTAGCTCTGATCACCACTTCATTAGTAGAACTGAGTACTGCCCCATTAGAAATGCCAAAATTAAAAAAAGGATATATAGTGGAGTTAGGTCCTCTGGGCATGAATCGCGCTAAATTTGTCATTTTTAGGTAGCTTACCTCAAAACGAACTCTGGCATCGTATTCAGCCCTGAAAGTATCAATGAATGGTTCACTAAAGGTACTGGAGGCTTCCGTGCTATAGGAATGATAAGATAGTTCGTTATAAAGCGACCATCTTTTAGATTTTCCTGGGAATACAATTTCAACAAATATCCCAAACGTTGCATTAGTAGAACTGGTAAAATCTGCCTCTGTAAGATACCAAAAATTGTTACTTCCACCAAAATCTTTAAAACTAAGCCTCGTAACAACTGCCCCTCCAACAATTCCTTTTCTGAAAGTAGTAGGCCATATCTTTTCCTGGACAATTGGCTTTTCTAACGTACAGTCATAATATCTTTTAAATAACTTAGTCAGGCTTCTCTTACCGTAGACTATATTCTCAATGTTGTATTTGATGGAACTACAGGTTGAAAGATATAACAAGAGTTGCCCTTTGTATCTGTTGTCTTCAGTAATGACCCTTTCCCCTTTTAAATATTTTTTATACAGTAGTAATTCATATTCATTACCTTTTTGGATATAGAAATGCTTGATACCAAAAGGCCCTTTGTAATAGAATAAGCTTTTTGGCCCTAATGTCAGTACTTGCAAAAACACTCTATAATCAGCAAAATAGTATTTACTATCGTAGGTGAGTTTGTTGGGATTCTTGGTAGTATCAATTTTCACCTTGGCAGTCAAATAGATATCATCTTTTAATTTAAAACCTGTAATACCTCTCACTCTATAAGTTTGTGCTTCTTGTGAGAGCTCAGTTTTAAACTTCACTTGGTTAGAGGATATTTGTCCAGCTTTATAATTGACAAAACCTCGGAGGGTATCTCCATTTACCTTAATAATGTACCCAGGGCTGTATTGCTGCCCAAATGTATGATGTACAGAAAATATCAAAAGAAAAATTAGAAACGGAAATGCTGTAAAAATTCGCATAATTTTAAACTTTGAGAAGTAACTTATCTAAGCGCAAAGAAACCTAAGTATTGTAAAAGTTACTCGGACATATTCAGCAAATCATTGGGTAAATTAACCAAATGCTGATCATTAGCTGCAAAAGAGCACTCTCTCCACCATAGTATACTGTGGCGCCTCTAAGGCAATCTGAGTGTGTTAAAAATAAAAAATCGGGATTATTCTTATCGAGAGGGAGTCTAGATTTGGGTAAATTGCCTTGGGCAATCAAAATGGTGTATTTCAGAATAAGTATTTATATATACCAATTCAGGGGAAGAGGTCTGGGTACTTTTTGTAAAAAAAATTAAAAACAATTGACCTTCTGCGTTTGAGATGAATCTACTTTTGAGGAAGGTTCAGAAGTTGGCCTTATAGAAAGGTCGTAGATTGAGGTAGGCTTTCACTTTGCACATAAAAAAGCAAGTCTATCAATTTACAGAATTAGATAGACTTGCTTTTATGTTATTTTACTACAAAAATTAGAATGATCTGGGCCTTAGTAAGCTCTAATATTGCCCAGTAGATAACATCACCAAAGTACAAGCAAACACTGGCTCTATACCGTGGTCTTTGGCCAATTGAGCCAACTCCATGTTTTCAGTCCCTGGATTAAAGATCAAACGCTTGGGTTTGGTTTTTACGATATAGTCATACCACTCAGATTGGTGGCGAGGTCCTATATACAAAGTGATGGTGTCTACACCTGAAACCGTTTGTTTATCGTTTGCGATCGTTTTCCCAAATACCTCTCCTTTTTTGATGCCTACTGGAAATATATCGTGGCCATAACCCGTAAGTCGTTCTGCGGCCAAATAGGCATATCTGGTAGGGTTGGTAGTTGCTCCTAAAATCAGGGTACTTTTCATGATAACTGCTCCTTTGTTTTATTAATTGTTGTCCGAAGGTGCCTCTGCATCTCGGTCATTCAATGCTTTTATGTCATTCTGCACTTGCTTGGCAATTTGCCAAAAATTTTCTTCGGTAATTTTAGCTAACTTTTCCTTTTCCTCAGTTGTAAGGTTTTCTGTATTCATGCTTTTAGAGATCTAATTGTATAACAAAATTGAAATGATGAAGAGTTCAAATAAGCATTTTGACACTCCCTCGAGTATGTTTGTATGGCTATAGTACAATTTTAGAAAACGAATGTCAAATAATAGAAAACCTAATTTTATGTTGCCAAAACACCTTTTTAAGAACAAAAACAAATTATTATTTGGCTAAAACAAAAAGAACTTGACTCAATTGGAATGAAGTAGGTTCTATATAAAATTATATGTTATAAAGTAATTGTTCTACAAAATCGAAATTTTATAACATTTACCCCTATTCAGGCCTATATAAACTTTGCCAAGCTTGCTTTTAAATGTTTTTTAAGTGGTATTTCTATCCAGTACCTCATTAAGTATTTATCAACTAGTAGCCTGTCTTGTCATAAGTCAATTTAGATGCTTGCTTCTCCTATTTAGGTCATATTTTAAAAGAGTTTATCAATTATCTACAAACTTTCCAATAAATTTTTAAATCACGAATTTCTGTATCCAATAAGTTGGTCGAATGCTTTTAGTATGTTTTGTTTTTACGTCTTGTTTTTAGTTTTTTTGATCCATATTACCACACCTTATAAATCAATCTACGTAAGAACAATCTATACATAATACCTCTAAGGTGGCTGATTATCTTTACTATATAGTATTGGCTCTGGAAAAGCTTTACCTTATGGTAAAATCAATGAAGTAAAAACCATAACCACAACAATTAAAATGACATTGCCTATAGGAAGGCACCCATATTACGTAAAGCATTGATTTTTAATTTATAAGAAGATTTTCTTAACCATCATTTTTCTACAACAAACATTATTACGACCTATTGATTAATTATTCTTTTTTAAAAAATATTCAATAAGTATAAAACTCGCCTTGTCTGTAAGTCAAGGAATGATACCGTTTACTTACTGAGAAAAACCACACTGCTAATTTTTAAAAAAGTGATGTCGATCGTTGAGGTCTAACAATGCATATGCCCTTATTGAGTCCTCCTCAAAAAGATCACATCCTAAAGTATAGTTTATTTTAAAACACAATTGCTTATTAAATATGATCTTTTTTACACCACGTTTTCTGTGGATTCTTTTTGTCGGTGTACTGTTTTACACCCAATCGTTTGGGCAAACCAAACAGCGTTTCTCTGGCCCAATGTATCTGGGCAAACTTAAAGTAAATGCTCAATATGAGTATGACCTCCTCAAGGAGGACACCTTATTAGATGGAAGGTTGTCTTTGAAACGATTTACTATTGATTCTCTTTCCCTTGGTTTAAACTATTATCTTTCTGTCGATGGGGTTTGTACAGAAGGAATTCCAGATAAAAACTGGCAACTGAAATTTGGAGAGTTTAGGGTTGACCGTAATCCACAACTGACTAATTATCACTTGCAACATAAAGTGAGTGGTCTCTATCACACGGCCACTGTTCGTTGGCAAGCAGGAAAAGCCCATGGATCCTGGATACATGAGGTTAAAAAATTGAATGAGTCTATCCCTCAAAAAACACTTTTCGAGAGCAAGGTAAATTTTAAAGAAGGCATCCCAGTTGGTATTATTAGTATCAAAAGCCACCAACATACATTATTGGGTAGGTTTCTTAAAAATGGCCTGGCCCATGATGTTTGGGAACTTAATTTTGGGGAAACGCCAGGAAATATAGAGCAATGGCATTTTAGCAATGGCAGATTAGAAAAGGTTTCAATTGGAGATAACCAGCAAGTGAATACGCTCAAAGTATACACGAACGAAATCCAACGAGCAAAAAACATTCATTTGGATCATCGTTATTTGCAAATTCTTGGCCTACAAAACCTGTATGATAGTAGTGCTTACGCTAAAGCGGGAGGGCAGATTCCTTCTGTGATTCAAATGCATTCTTCTTACAACCAAAGAGTTGCAGGTGTCTTTACAAATTTAAAGCAGCTTGTAAAGAAAGTTTCTATGCCTTCATTACAAGTAAAAGTAGCGCATTACCCATTAAGTCAAAAAGAGAAGAAGCAGGTAGCAACGCTAAAATCAAACTATCAAAAAATTACCTCAACCAGTCAAGCACTTCTTAAAAATACCAACCTTAACATCCTAAAATACGCCAATGAGGAGGTCTTGTTTCTATTATCTACTATGCAGGCAATTACCCAAAAGCATCTTGTAGCCATCAAGAAAGTGGTGCAATATGATAACAAGGATCTGCTTGATTTTTGGCCACGCAGTAACATGCAACAACAACTAGGTCTTGATAAAAAGTTTTCGCCAGAGATAAAAGTAACTTATCAAGATTCTACTGGTTCAAAAACAAGGGTATTTACTGGTCCTCGGCCAGAGTTGCTCCAGTCAGACCAACAAGGGGTTGCTTATTTAGCATCTTATTCAAGTTATTTACTATTGTGTATCAACACCATTGCAGAGAACTTGAACAAGGAGCTCAGGAATAAAAAAATACAACAAGAATTAAGTGAACTTGAAACGGTATTGCTCAGTCAAATAAATGAATTGGATAAACTGATAGACTCTATTGATCAACAATTGCCCACCAAATATCAGCCAACTACTCAGAAAATTCGCAAAACAGCCAATACAGAGCTGCGCCTATATTCTGGCAATAAAGATTTGGCCTCAAAACCAACCCAGGCACGCGCCTTAATCAATTGCTTGAAAAATTTGAAATCTTTAGCCATCAGCCTTTCTCAATTACCAGATCGCTGGACCAAGATTCAAAAACTATACACTGAGCAAGTATGGAATCCTTTTACGTCTACCATTATGAATGATCAAATCAAGAAAAGGCTTACTCAGGCTTATCAAGAGCTACTTATCCCTTCTATTTTGAAAAGCATCGAAACGGATTTGAAGTGTGCAAACACCCAAACACACCAAAAAGCGTTGGATACGCTCTACAAAAAAATGCAGGAATTAAGAAAGCAAAACACTACCAGACTAGAACGAAAACTTAGAAGGGAAAATAATCCCGAGGTTGTCTTAGAACTGTTTGGAATTTCAATGTAAAACCTCCCTCGCAAAAGAGGTAATAGCCAAGCTCTATCAAAGAGGGCTTTGGCTCGAAAAGCACCTTTTATCTCAGAAAGTAAGTCGTAAAGCCGACTGCCTTTATGAGGTCTTCATTATCTCAGATTTCTTTCTGCGAAGTTTCATTCACAACAGTAAAACCACATTTACATTGCCTGCGGCAATAGTGTATCACATTGAAATTAAAAACTCTAAAAAAATGAGAGCTTATACTCAAATTGAAATAACCCTTGTTTTTGCTTGCCTACTTTTTTTCACTACCACTACTCAGGGACAGCAAGCTGATACCCCTGAAAAACTTAAGTTCAAAACTCCTTTATCTCGTTTATGGATAAACACTTATGGTAATATTCGCCTTTCCGATAAGTGGTTCTGGATTGCCCAAACCCACTTCCGTTTTCAGGAAAACAACACTACCAAGTTTGCCGGCCAAGTTGCTCAGCTTTATAATCGTCACGCCATCAGTTATTTTTTCTCGAAAAAGTTTAGGGCGAGCCTTGGTGGGGTATTGCGGCTAAACTTTAATACTGATGAGGTTCCCGCCGAGGAACAAGCGATGGTACCAGAATGGCGCATATGGCACCAATACCTTTTTGCGGTTCCACTTTCTCGTTTAATGGTGTATCATCGCATCCGCATAGAGCACCGCTGGACGAGAGGGTTTAACAAGAATAGCTCGTTTATCTTTAGAAACCGATGGAGGTATATGCTCAATGTAAAAATCCCAATCAATAAGCCAAAGCTAGCACCAGGTGCCTTTTATATAGCGCCTGAGGCAGAGTTAATCATGCAAAGTGGTAAGCCTATTATAGAAAGCCCCATGGAAGACCTACGCCTCCACACCTCTTTTGGCTATATTCTTAAACCTCAACTCACTGTAGCAGCAGGCTTGATGTATTCTACGGGCCAAGAGATCACCGATGGCGCGCTTTATAACCAGAAGTGGACGTTGAGATTTCACGTATATTTTTCACCAGACTTTAGAAAACTAGAAAATAGATTACCAGCGGTGAATTAGTGCTCCCCCTATCATCTATTTTTTCAACAATAAATTTAAGTATGAAAAAGCTAACCCAAACGATTATTTTCGCTGCCTTGCTGTTGATAAGTGTGTCTGTTTCTGTGTTTCTATTTTTACAGGTAAAAGACTTGAAAAGCAAACTAGATGCGTCTTTGAAAGATCAAGCAAAAACCCCAGTCAATGCTTCTCATCACTCTTTGCTTGATCGTTATTTGGTAGTTGATAGCTTGCTTGCCCAAGGGAAATATGCTGAAGCACGTCTGGCTTATCAAAAATTGTTGGACAAGTATCCTAAAGATGAGGCTCTTGCTCGCTCTATAAAATTGCGGATGCGTGATCTTGTCAAACTTGACCAAATGCAGCAAAAATTGAGTGCTTATGAGGCTCAAGATAACTTTGAAGAATTGTCTTCAAAATTGCGACAAGTGGATTCTCTCTCTAAAACATTAGAAGCATCTAAACAAAGTCATCAAAGTCAACGGGATTCGCTAAACTTTGCGCTTGCAAAATCAAAAGTTCTGACAGAAAGCTTCAGGCGCCAATTGGCCAACAAATTATCTAGCGATTACCTGAGTTTTACTAATGAGAAAGGAGTGAAAGTGTATTATGTGGGGAATGTAAAAGGTAAACAAGCCAATGGACAAGGCTTTGGTTTATATAGCAACGGTAATAGGTACCAAGGTGATTGGAAAAACAACTTGTACCACGGAGTGGGCACGCTGTATTGGTCTGATGGCGAATATTACAATGGTAATTTTCAATTTGGCAAGCGCCAAGGGCAGGGAAGTTACTACTGGCCTAATGGAGATAAATTTATAGGCGAATGGCAAAATGATAAAAGAAATGGCTTGGGTGTTTTTTATAAAAAAAACGGGAAAATCGTAGCCAAGGGTATTTGGAAAAATAATAAGTTTATCAAGAAAAAGGATTAGTTTTTAGGGGATACTTCGATTGTAAGCCTCTAGCTTATGATCAATGCCTCAACAACATTTACAGGATAGAAACACTGATAAATGAGAGAAAAACTTCAACACCTGAATAAATTTCTCTAGTACTTATTACACATTCATCAGTGTTCTATATTTTCAGTTTTTGTAACTATCTACTCATCTTTCAAGACTTTCACCGGATTTACCGAAGCCGCTCGCAATGCCTGCCAGCTAATGGTTAAAACCGCAATCCCGACTACTATTGCCCCTACCAATACAAACAGACTCCAATGAATCGTAGTTTGGTAGGCAAATCCTTGCAACCATTGCTTCATGGCATAGTATCCTACTGGGAAGGCTATCAGTCCTGCAATCCCAACTAACCCTACAAAGCTTCTGATAATCAACCAAATAATACTGTAGGCAGAAGCACCCAATACTTTACGAATCCCTATTTCTCTGGTACGTTGTTGTACTGTAAACAAAGCCAGGCCCAACAACCCCAAACAAGCAACTAAGATAGCTAAACCTGAAAATAAGGTAAAAACTCGACTTTGGCGATGATCGTTGTGGTATTGCTTTGCAATTAGCTCGTCTAAAAATTGAAACTGAAAAGGGTACACCTGCTCTAGTTCTTCATACACACCTTGAATAAAGGCCAAGGTATTTTTTATATTTTGAGGTGCTACCTTTATCAATACTTCATTGGCCCGTGTATCTCCTAGTAACATCAATGTAGGAGTTACTGGTTTATGAAGCGATTGCATATGAAAATCTTTGACCACACCTATTACTTTCGCTTTGGCTTCTTTTACTCCATTAAGCTTATACATTACTCGCTGGCCAATAGGGTTTTTCGTTGGATTAGTGCTATTTAGTTCCCAGCCATATCGTTTCATTAAAGTTTCGTTAATGACTACCGCTTTAGTTCGATCTGTTTTTATTTTTCTGGAAAAATCACGCCCTGCCAATATGTTCATTTGATTTACTCGAATAAAGTCTTCATTCACATAAAAATGGTTGGTATTTCCTAAACTTTTACCTTCCTGCCCAAAACGAAAACTGTACCCTGATAAATTGTGGCCAGGTAATGTAGAGGTGGTAGTGGTTAATTTTATATTGGGATTGGTTTGTAATTTTTGTTGAAAAACATCCAGCTTATCGCGTAGGTTTTCTCCAGGGACATTTACTGCTAATAATTGCTCTTGGTCAAACCCTAAATCACGGTTTTGCATAAAAGACAATTGTTGATACATAAGCCAAGTACCACAAATCATAATTATAGACATGCTAAACTGAAATACAACCAGGCATTTACGCACCAAGCTCCCTTTACGATTTGTGCTATACTTGCCCTTCATTACGGTTAATGGGTCGAAAGAAGATAATACAAACGCAGGGTATAAGCCACTCATAAAAGTAAGTAAGACTATAAACCCAAGTATGATTAACCAATGATCAATTTTCAACAGGCTAAATGACAACTGCCTATTTACTAATTGATTAAATTCAGGAAGCACTAATTCTAATGCACTCAAACTCAATAGCATAGCAGCCAATACCGCTACCAAAGCTTCCATCAAAAATTGTTTTCTTAATTGTTTCTTATCAGATCCGACTACTTTTCTAACCCCCACCTCTTTGGCTCGGCTTAGAGAATGGGCAGTAGCCAAATTCATATAATTAATGGTTACAATTAACAGAATAAACAATGACACACTGCTTAAAATATAGATATAATGTAGGTTACCTGCTTTGTCTATACCTTGCTCCTGATTATACAAATGAATATTCGTAAGTTGTTGGAAGCCTAATTTTACTTCCATTCCCTCTCCCCCCATATGTTTGTACACAAAAGCGGAAGTTTTTTCTTTCACATCAGAAACCTTTGCACTATTTGTTAGCCGAACATAGGTGTATACTGAGCTAGAGTTCCATTTACGCAACCAATCATTTTGTTTGGTATTGATAGTAGCAAAAGAAATCAATGCAGAAAAATTCAGGTGAGTATTCGCAGGCGCATCTTCTATTACTCCTGTTACTTTTAAAGGGTGTTTGCCTTTTTGCAAAACGGTTTGCCCTATGGCATCTGTAGCTCTGCCAAAAAAACGTATCGCAATTGATTTGGTCAACACGATGGAGTTGGGTTGCTTTAATGCACTATTAGGATCGCCATGTATAAACCTAAACGTAAATATTTTAAAAAACTCTTCTCCTGCATAAGGCACTTGCTCTACAAATAGCTTTTTATCCTTGGTAGTGAACAATCGCTTAGAAGCTCGAGTAAGCACCGTACTATGGCTAACTTCCTGAAACTTTCTTTTAAGTGCAGGAGCTAACAATCCTGGTGTAGTATTGTATTGGAAAGTTTCACCACCTATTTTACCATAGGTATTCAATTTGTATACTTGCGGTGCATCTTTATGAAAATTATCATAATTCAGTTCATACTGTACATACAGATACAATAGCAAAGTACAAATAATCCCAACCGTAAGCCCAAAGATGTTGAGGAAGGTTAAAAGCTTATTTTTCCAAAGATTCCTTAAAGCAACCTTGAAGTAGTTTTTAATCATAATCTATATGCTTTTAAAATTTGATATGGATTAGGAATCAAATACTGATATCATCAAAAATGCACTCCTCATTTATTCATCTTTCAAGACTTTTACTGGGTTTACCGCAGCTGCTCGTAATGCTTGCCAGCTAATGGTTAAAACCGCAATCCCTACAGCTACTACTCCTACCAACACAAACACACTCCAGTGAATCGTAGTCTGGTAGGCAAATCCTTGCAACCATTGCTTCATGGCATAATACCCTACTGGGAATGCAATCAAGCTGGCAATGGCAATTAACCCTACAAAGCTTTTGGTAATGAGCCAAATAATATTGAAGGCAGAAGCGCCCAGTACTTTACGAATCCCCATTTCTTTGGTGCGTTGCTGTACCATAAAGGCGGCCAGTCCTAGTAATCCCAAACAGGCAATAAAGATGGCCATTCCAGAAAACATGAAAAATACCTTCCCCTGACGCTCGTCTTTGCGATATTGGCGATCAAAGTATTGATCTAAAAACTGTGCTCTTAATGCATTTTTTTTCTCGTATTGTGTATGCAGCTGTTTCACCAAAGCCATTGTACTCTTGAGCGCATTTCCTTTCGCTTTGATAAACAAATGCCGTGGGTCTCCATTGTTTAGCACCATGATCATCGGATTGACAGATACATGCAACGAACGCTGATGAAAATCTTTCACTACTCCTAATATTTTGAATGGCTTATCGCTATCTCCCCATACCATTTTCACTTTTGATATATCTTTTGCGCCTATCTTCTTAGCCATGGTTTCGTTGATGACCACATACCGCTCAGCATCGCTTTTATATTGTTTAGAAAACCACCGTCCTTCTTTGAGCTTAAGTTGTAGGGCTTTCTGATAATCTTCATCTACCGATATCACCTGGGTCTGTACTTCTTTTTTATTTTGATTATTATAAAAAAATGATGCGCTGGAAGTAGCCACATCCTGACGCCCCAAAGAAGTACTGGTAGCAGTTACTTGTAACACATTGGTGTTTTGCAATAAGGCCTGTTTGAGTTGAAGTGCTTTTTTGGATAAGCTTTTGGGCAAACTAAAATCTATCACTTGTGCTTTAGTAAAACCCAGGTCCTGTTTCCGCATAAAGTTCAGTTGTTGATACACAATCAAAGTACCGACAATGAACACAATAGAAATAGAAAATTGGAAAACCACTAATGCCTTACGCAATCGGGTGCTCCCGGGTTGGCGCAGCATTTTGCCTTTAAGCACTTGTACTGGACGAAACGAAGACAATACAAAAGCAGGATAAAACCCACTGAGTAAGCCCATAAATACGATAAAGCTTGTAAGGATGACCCAAAACTGAACATCTTGGTAATGGATAAATAAGTCCTTGATGATCAATTTATTGAAGCTCGGTAGAAGCAACTCGGCCAGGCTCAGGCTTAATATCAATGAAGCTATTACCATTAGGAATGACTCGGCCAAAAACTGTCCCACTAATTGAGAGCGGTAAGAACCCATCACTTTACGAATACCTACCTCTTTGGCCCGCTGCAAAGAACGTGAAGTCGCGAGATTGATATAATTAATTGCGGCAATCAACAATACAAATACAATAATAAGCAGGAGTGCATACACTTGCTTGATGTTTCCCCGATGCTGCTCTCCTACCATCGCTCGAGAATGTAAGTGTACTTTGGTCAATGGCTGTAAATGGGTTGCAATTTTTACATCATTGTCCTTCACTGCCACTTTATGAAACCATTTTGAGGTTTGTTCAGCTAACTGGGCTACGGATGTTTGCTCTTTTAATAGCAAATAGGTAGTACAATTACCGTAGCTATTCCATTTATCCAAAGTAGCTTCATCCTTGTCTAAGGTAGCAATTGAAACAAAGGCATTGACCCTTAAGTGTGAGTTTTTAGTTGGATCGGCAATCACTCCAGTTACTTTGACGGTATGGCGATCATTCAAAAGAAAAGTTTTACCCACAACTCCTCTACTCTTGCCAAAGATTTTTTTGGCAACTTTCTCAGTCAATACCACTTGATCTGGGTTTTTCAGCGCATTTTTTGGGTTTCCTTCAACGAACTGGTAATCAAAAAACTGAAAGCAGGTACTATCTACATACTGGAAACTGTAGAAATTGAAAAACTTTTGGTTGTGCTCTACCAACTGACGCCCTTGTGATTGCACACGCAGTACGTTTTCAATCTCAGGGAATTGTTGCTTAACAGCCCAGGCCAGCCTCCCAGAAGAATTTGTGGAATGCTCTATTTCTCCGCCAAAACTCCATTGGGTAGTATAACGATAAATCTGTTGACTTTGAGCATAATGGCGATCGTAGCTCATTTCGTCTTGTACATACAAATACAGTAGCAAGGCACAAGTAATACCTACCGATAGCCCTAGCAGGTTAATCACACTATATATCTTGTTCCGAAATAGGTTTCGAAATGCCGTTTTTAAGTAATTTTTATACATGGTTATATTTTTAGTCCGTAGACAACGATCAACTGTCCACAGTTTTTCTGGTAATGGTTATATGCTTTATCGTTTAGGTCAGGCAAAACAAATGCCTTTAAACATAAACACTTATTTATCAACACTTTATATAAATTAAGCTAGGAATTGGTGTGCCAAAACGGAACAATCAAGTGTTCATAAATGTACTAAAGCCCAAATCCCCTTTGTGCACTTATACACAAAGGGGATTTGTTCGCTATAAACAGATTACAACTCTTTATTTGCTTCGGACCTCACGAAACAGATCCATCAAACGTTCGTTGGGTTCTTGTTCGTTGTTGCGAGATTTGAAATAATCACGAAACAAGTCATCAATGTGCTTACTGGTATCTATACTCGCGGCTTTGTCTGATAAGCTGCTGGTTTTTGTTTTCACTTCTGGAATGATGGCAATGATCCCAGGATGTTGCTCATTCAATGATTTACGTTCTTTGGCTGTTAAATAATGGTCGGTTACAATTGTAATTTCTATCAACGCATTTGGGTTTTCCTTTAGCCAATCCAGTGCTTTGTCAATAGATTCAAATCGCCCTCGCAATAGTTTTTTACCCTTTTGGAGTTCAGTAGGGGTCAACTTTACCTCCTTACCCGCTTCAGCCTCTACCAATACCACATATTTGGTTTGGTTGGCCTCGGCAAAACTGTAAGCCAGGGGGCTACTACTGTACACCACGGGGCAAGGCCCACCCGAAATATTTTGATAACGATGTAAATGCCCCAACGCCACATATTGCAATTGTTTGGGCACTTGTTCGGTATAAATCGCTTGTGCACCTCCTATGTGTAAAATAGATTTTTCAGAGTCGTCTTCCAACGGTTGCGCTTCTCCCTTTTTCATCATAAACAAATGCGCCACCATCATATTAATGCCTTGGTCATCACAATGGGCATCCGCCAAGTGTTGCCACTTCTGCTGAAGCAAGTCTCGTAGGTTTTCTTCCCGATCGCTTAGTCCCAAATAAGTTTTCAAGCGTAATTCATTGGCATAAGGGGTTAAAATCAAGCGCAAAGGGGTTGCTTGACCAGGAACCTTCAGCTCTAAAAATCCTGGTTCTGATTTAGTCACTTCCAGTCCAGTATCCAGGCGGAAAGGGCTTACCATAGAATGCGGATATCCTAGTAAAATAATCCCACACTCACGCGCCAATGGATCAGGAGCCTCAATTCGATCTGGTGAGTCGTGGTTACCTGCAATCGCGATCACCGGACGTTCTCCATTCTTTGAGATTCGTTTCAGTGTTTTATAAAAAAGTGTAATGGCTTCGTTGGTTGGATTGAAGGTATCGTATAAATCACCCGCCACAATGACCACATCTGCCGCTTCTTTGTCAGCGATTTCACATATTTCGTTGAGTACTTCAATCTGCTCTGGTAAACGGGCGTGGGTTTCTAATTTTTTGCCCAAATGCCAATCTGCGGTATGTAGTATTTTCATTCGATCCTGGTGATTAATTGGTTTCTGATGGTGTATTGATAAGATACTTTTTACAGGCTATCTATATTTTTTGCGAAAGCTGAAAAAGTGCAGTACTTTCTTAAAGGTTTTGAAGTAAAGTGTAATGAACAAGATAAAGGTCATAAACCAAATCATTCCTACATTGAACCAAAGTGTATCTATATAAAGCCCTAAGAAATGTTTGCGAGGTGCATAAAAATGAGTACGGAAATCTAAAGCATGATTCAACTCATCAGGGTCTTGGAAAATGGGGTACATTTTCTGAATCAATCTTCCATTGGCTTCTACAATATTGGGAGATTCCAAACTTTTGTTTTTCACCAAATCAGCTACTTTTTTGTTGTGGTACTTATTCATTCTTTGCTGATATAGCTCTCGACCTTTTTTAGTCTTGGTTTGGGCACTTTCTATTTTTCCTTTAGTCTTAAACGCCGCTTTAAATACATTTCTATAATGCTTGTTCAACCTTTTTAAATACGTTTTGGCAGCTTCGCCTACTTTGTAGTCAAAACCTTCGTAGTTGAGTTCGTTATATTCTGGCAAACGAATACCTTTTACCCTCTTGAGCTCTTTCCCAATCTCGTTTTGCAATACCTTCAAATCATTTTGCACCTTGGTTCTACTCTTTACATCTGTATCTTTGATGTGCAGCATACAATAATCCAGCTTGGTTTTTAGCTCAGGAATCAAGAAATCCTTTTTGAATTCGGCCATCCCCATTTGCTTGTCATAAGGATAAAACCCTTTTTCGTAAGGATTGTCCTTAAATTGGCTTACAGCCAAAGCTTCAAACGACCAACGCGATACCATAAATTCACTAATCAGCGGAACATTAGTTTCTGACCCTAAACGTGGGTTTACATTCTCAAACTTAAATACAATTCCCCCTAATATTAATTGAGGTATCAATAATAAAGGAATGAGGATATAAATGGTAATGACAGAGTTGAACGTACGCGAAATGTTGAGTCCCATCATGTTGGCGTTGCAAGCAATAGAAAATAACACTACCCAATAGGCAAAAGTCATCCCCTTGATGCCTAAGATCAAGCTCCCCACCAGTACGAAACTCAGGGTTTGATACGCCGAAAAAGAAAACAGGATAAATATTTTGGAGAAAAGATAACTCCCATGACTCAAATGCAGAAAACGTTCTCGTTTGAGTATTCGGGCATCTTTGATAATTTCTTCAGCACTAATTGTAAGCCCAATAAAGAGTGCTACAATAATACTGGTGAATATAAAAGCTGGGATGTTCATGTTTTCGCTAAACAAGTACGTCCCCTCACCCGTCACATGGTCTACTTTATAATACCGTACAATATACGACAGCAATACCGCCAATAATGGTGCTTCTAATAAACCAATAGCCATATATTGGGCATTGCTAAGTTTGGCCAATATATCTCTAAAACTAAAGATCCAAAATTGACGAAAACGAGACGGTAGACTTAATGTCTTCTTAGGTGGCTCTTTAATCATATCCACCTTGGGCACCGGAATCCGCTCTTTGAAATATTTGTGCCACTGAGTAGGTGATACTTTTCGCTGATCGGTATAGCGTCCGTATTCATCCACTACTTTGGTTTCTATGATATTGAATATCTGCTCCGGGTTTACGTTTCCGCAAGTGGGGCAGACCCCCTGAGCACTGTTAATGAGATTCTCCAGGTCTTTGAAATAGGTAACCGCCTCAATAGGGTTTCCATAATATATTTGGTAGCCACCTACATCTAAAATAATGAGTTTATCAAACATCTTGAAGATGTCGGAAGATGGCTGGTGAATCACCACGAAAATAAGCTTTCCTTTCAGAGATAATTCTTTCAGCAAGTCCAAAATATTCTCTGAGTCGTTGGAAGAAAGTCCAGAGGTAGGCTCATCAATAAACAACACCGAAGGTTCTCTTAGAAGCTCTAAACCAATATTAAGGCGCTTACGTTGCCCTCCACTAATGGTTTTTTGCATGGCATTACCCACTTTAAGGTTTTTTACCTCAAGTAGCCCCAGACTAGCCAGGGTTTTCAACACCAATTCATTGATTTTTTCTTCCGAATAATCGCCAAAGCACAATTTGGCAGCATAATATAGGTTTTGATAAACGGTGAGCTCATCTATCAATAAATCGTCTTGTGGGACATACCCAATCACTCCTCGGATTTTATCTTTCTCGTCCTCATTGTGAATATCTACCCCATTGATCAATACCTTTCCTCCCAGGGGTGTATCGTTACCATTCAGTACATTAATCAAGGTAGATTTACCCGAACCACTGGCTCCCATGATACCGATCAATTTACCTGACTCTTCGGTCACGTTGATATCTCTAAGACCAATTTTACCTCCTCGAAAAGTATAATATACATGTGAAGCCTCGAAGGTAATACGAGAATGATTTTGTTCTTGCAGGAAATTACTTACTACATCGCTGTAATAAATTGGGTCTATCAGATCGGCTCTAATAGATGAACCATTGGAGAATGTATAAATGTGGCGATCTTTGAGTAAAAAGCCATTGAGGTAGGTATCTGTTTCTCCCGCAAAGTATTTTAACATATACATTTCTACACTAGGAATGCGAAGAATACCTACTGAAGACTTGAAATTCTCGCGATGTACATGCTTGATCTTATTGTCGAACTTTTGATTGCTAATAATCAAAATATTCTGTAAGCCTAAGGTGAGTGCATCATCATCTAATACAAAAGCTTTGATAATGCTATATTCGTGCTCATCGATGTTAAAAGCAATGGCTACATCATCAATAAAGTTGCTTTCATCACTGTGTAGGTTCCCATCAGAGTTTACTAACTCCAACAAGTGAAACAACACAATGATTTTTTGTTTTTGATTTAGCTCTTCATTGATTCGCTTACAGATGTTAATTGTCTGAATATGCCCACCAAGGGCGATCTCCGCATATTCGTTAAATAATTGAATAAAGGCATCTTTAGCCTCAGCACTCAATTGCTCCGATATAAAATCTGTTATTACTCTTTTCTCCGAAGCCGATATTGTTCCATCAACACTTGCAGATATGGCCATCAATTGGATGATTGACTTCAGAACAGGTTCACTCATAGTAGAAAAAAATTATACCTTATCTAAGTAACAAAAC
>DMXI01000446.1 GCA_003483885.1 Microscillaceae bacterium | reverse complement strand
CGGTAGCCATTACCAATAACCTTAACTTTGGAAACCCCTACAACCAAGAGGTCTACTGGCAGTTTGTACAAAGTGTGAAAGGAATCATTGATGCTTGCGAAAAGCTAGAAACACCAGTGACTGGTGGTAATGTAAGTTTCTACAACCAAGCCTCTACTGTAAGCAAAGAGGGTGGAAACGTGAGCAATGCAGTGTTCCCTACGCCTACCATTGGGATGTTGGGTTTGATGGAAAATCTGGAAAATCGCACTACGCTGGATTTCAAAAATGTAGGTGACTTGATTTATCTCATTGGAGAGCCCAAAAACGACATTGCAGGTTCAGAATACGTGTATTCTTACCATAACTTCAAGGAATCTTCGGCACCTTACTTTGACCTGGAAGCGGAGTATGACTTACAGCAAACGATCAAGCAACTCATCCACGAAAAGCATATCTTATCGGCCCATGATGTAGCCGATGGAGGTTTGTTTGTAACCTTGGCCGAATGTGCCATGCCCAACAAACTTGGTTTCTCTATTTTGACTACCTTCAATGAGTTGGAGATTCGTAAGGATGCTTTCTTGTTTGGAGAAGCGCAAAGTCGGGTAATTGTTACTATTAAGTCAGAGGATCAGGATATTTTTGAAGACTTTATGAAAGAGCAATCAGTACCTTATTTTGAAATTGGAGTCGTGACTATGAGCGATTTCAAAGTAGATACTCAGGTATTGATGACCACCGCCGAAGCAACTGATTTGTATGATAATACATTAGGCAGACATATGGATGCTTAATGTATTTGAATTTCGAACACCGATCAACGAATGTAGATTTCAGAGGTGTGTCACCCACATTTCAAAAAATCTAAAATCGTTGATCGATGTTCATTAATCTTTATTCTTTTGAACCTCGAATACCGATTTTAAATAAGTGACAAAATGAACAAATTTGATTTAGAAGAAAGGTTAATTTCATTTTCTGTGCTCATAGTTGAAATTGTTGATGGAATTTCGAGTACAAAGGCTGGGAAACATCTTGCAGGTCAACTAGTTCGTTCTGGAACCTCTGTCTCTTTAAATTACGGAGAAGCACAAAGTGCTGAATCAAAAAAGGATTTCATTCACAAAATGAAAATAATTCTTAAAGAATTAAGGGAGACATTTATTTGCCTTAAGATTATTCACCGCACAGGAAACTATCAAGAGATTTCAAAAATGGAGCAAGCTCAAAAAGAGAATAATGAACTCATTTCTATTTTCGTAAAGAGTATAGAAACTGCTCAAAAAAATCTAAAATCTTAACCTCCTAAAATTCTTTAATCTTTATTCTTTTGGATTTCAAATATAGATTTCAGAGGTGTCTCACCCACATTTCAAAAAAATCTAAAATCGTTGATCGATGTTCATTAATCTTTATTCTTTTGAATCTCGAACAATGGTTTAAACACTCAATCCAATTTTTTTTCCTATCTCCAACGGCAATGGGTATATCTTTTCGGGAGGCAATAGTCTTTTGGCTTCTTTGTATTTACCTTGTTTTCTCAAAGCATAAATCTTCTTGGTAAGCGGAGTCAAGTCTACTATTTCAGTAATCCATGCTTCATTGTATTCTTCTATCAGTTGGCGGCCAATGCCCACCTGAATACTCCTCACCTGAGTTTTACCTCCGTTGATGTTTCTTTCGGGATCCCACTGAATGTGCACTCTGGCCTTTTCAAAAAGTTGTTCCCATTCCCATCCACTGGCGTAAATAGCTTGATCAGGATGGGTTAAAATGCCTAGTGACAAGGCCCATTCCCAATGGGTTCGGCTAATTTTGATACCAAGTATATATTCTTGGTTGGATTTCTGTCCCCAGTTACTCCTTTCCATCAACCACAGATAAGAAGGCTTAATCCATGTCATTCTTTTGAATGAAAATGGCGATTCAAACTTTTGGTTTTTAATGGCAGGCAAAGCTATATTTTTTCCATAAGCCTGATAAACAGTGATGGTTTCGCGGTTATAGTCGGCCCTTATTTCTTGTAATTTGCTCAATTGTTTTTATTGGTATAGTGGTAATCAAAAATCTGCGGTTGCATAAGAGGAATATTTCAATGATTGGTTTGAACCCATATGGCTTCTATTTTTTGTTCAATCGAGTATTCAAAATAGTTTCCATTTTTGTCTTTATTTCGGATGAAATATTTAAAGTCATAGGTAGCAAAGTTAAGTTTGAGCAATTGGTGATAAAAGTCAGATTGGTTGCCCCACAACAACCAGGCAATTTCGTCTTGCTCAATTTCTGGAGTAGGTTCTACAAAAGTACAAATCCGCTCTACCACTTCTCTCAGTTCTTCTCTAGAAAAATCATCTACTTTTGGAGGATCAGGCAAACAAATTCTAAAAGCCAAATTCTCTACCCCATCTGCTTCCCACCATTCCCATAAGTTGAACTGGCTCATATCTTTTTGAGTGAGCAAGTGTAATTCTTGTTCCAGAATCCTGTATTTTTCATTATTTTCATCACCATGTTCATCCACATCATCAGTGTAGTCCAGAATTTTCTGTTTTACATGGGCATAATGCTCCCTTACAGGTACTAAGTCAGGTTCTAGTATTTGCCTCAAAACATTTTTCATATCATTGGTTTTCGCTCAAACAGACGATATCTTTCACAATTTAAGCATTAGAAGATGATAAATAATGCATATAAGCCAATTGCTGAAGATCGTCTGGATTATCCCAATACAATTCATCCAAGGCATCGAGTCGTTGCATTTCTGCTTCGGTTAAGTAGTTTGGTAGCACCTTGGGAATGTCCCAATATTCCTTTACAGCAGGATCATTTTTAGCTTTGGCTATAAGCTGTTCGCTTTCGTTAATTATGCTCAATGCCTTTGCTGCCTTTATTTTCTGGAGAACTTGTTGGGTTGCAGTAAAGTTGTCATACCCCCAATTGCAAAAAAACTGAATAAATCCCCCATTATACATATCTGCCTCCAGTCGCCATATTCTTACTACTTCTTGTTCTGCGATGGTCAATTTATCTAAGTCCCCTTTTGCTTCTTCAAATAGTTTTTCGACTACCTGAAACGAGTAGTTTTCAAAAGTTTCTCTGGTATCACTCATAATTCCATTTTAATGATTCAAACCTGATAACGAAGCGACTCTATTGAAAGTTGTGAGCAACTACCTGGTTCAAATTTTTCATCGTAGTTAATGCTCATCAACTATAGTTTTTAATAGCGATTTTGCTACACTCGTTCCAATTTTTCATATGGCTTTGCAGGTAACTCTATTGTGATTTTATCTCCTGGTTTTACCTCCCCTCCTGCCAGCACAACCCCCATCACTCCCGATTTCCTGATTAAGTTCCCTGCCTCATCTTTATCCAAAACCGCTTTCATCAATCCATCTTGAAAGGCATCCAGTTGTTTGCATGGATTTCTCAGCCCAGTAATCTTTACCTGGGCCGTAGCTCCTATACAAAGGATGGTATGAGTAGGCAAACCGAGTAAATCAATTCCTTGGGTGGTAATGTTTTCGCCCATATCGCCACTTTTCACCCGAAAACCTTGCTGAGCCAATTCCTCAAATAGCTCCGAATGGATCAGATGTACCTGGCGTAAATTAGGCTGGGTAGGGTCTTTGGCTACCCGTGAGCGATGTTTCACTTTTTCACCCATATGCGCATCGCCTTTTACGCCTAACCCTTGCAATAAAGTGATTTGATCGCAATCATATTTGCTAAAAGTATGAGTGCTGCTTTTGCTCACGGCAAGCACCTTTTTTTCATTACCATTGATCATACGCGTTTTCGTAGTTTTCTATTAAAATGTCTTCTCAAAAAATAATTACGGGCAATGCTCAAAACGGTAAAATATAACGTCAAGAGCGTATTTTTGGTCGGGTTGCTCTCTATGCCCAACACCGGAAACACGATATAAAACGATACCATTGTGATAAAGAAACCAATGCCTACGTTTAGTAAAGTCTCAATGAGTGACTGTTTTTTTGTTTGCATGGCTCAACGTTTGAATTTTTGACGACACTTGCCCATTTTCCAGGTGAATGATGCGATAGCCAAATGTATGCGTATCCAGCACTATTTCGTTTTTATTTTTCTCAATCTGATAAGATACCGCGGGCGTAATGTGTTGCCGGATATTTTTGTATTGCAAGTAGCTTTCCATGTGATAGTGCCCACAAAAAATAGTGATTTCGTTCAATGTATTTTCTAATAAGGTGCGCACTTCACCTCTATTTTGGAGCCTTCCTATCTCATCTACTTTTAGCTCTAAACCAAGGATGGGATGATGCACAAAAATGAGGATAGGTTTAGTAGTATCCAACGCTTTGCGCAACCATTGTAATTGTGTTGGGTCTATTACTCCTTGCGAAGAATCTAAATAAATACATTGATAGCCCTCTTGGTAGGTACTGTAATAATGCTTTTGATCCTGACCATCGCTTTTTTTATTTAAATAAGGGGACACCTGACCAAATGAATCGTGATTGCCCAAGGTAACCGCTAAGTCAAAGTCAGCGAGTTGTCGGAAAAAATGCTCAATCCCTTTGTTTTCTCCAATATCGCCAGTACAAACTATTTCTTTGATTCCCTTATCTCGAATATCCTCAAGTACCTGCCTGAAGTGTTCTCTAGAGTGGACCTCCTGTTTTTGTGGAAAATCTTCGTCTAAGTGTAGATCCGTGATATGTGCTATTTTGGTATGCATGACTACTTTTGTTGGTGAATCCAAAAGTAGCAATGACTGTAAAGAAGTAGTTTTAAAATCTTGCGGATTTGCGGTATTGAGAAGGAGAGACACCCACGTGTTTTTTGAAAATAATCGAGAAATAAGAAAGGCTCTCAAAACCACAAGCAATGGCAATATCAAAAATAGGGTCTTGAGAATATTTGAGTTGATCTTTGGCTTTTTTCAGGCGAATTTGGGTAAGGTACTTTAGAGGTGTACTTCCCGTGATTTTGGTAAATAAGCGGTGTAAATAATATTTACTCACCCCGATGTTTTGCCCCAAGATATCAAGATCAATGGCTTGATGGATATTGTCATGCAAATACTCCTTGGCCAGAGAAATCAACTTATAGAGCTCTTTTTGGGTATAGTACTTTACGATTTTCAAGGTCTTGAACCCATCATAAAGATTGATACGCTCTTGCACAATGGCTTCTGATAGTTTCAAAAATAAATCATCCATCTGATGCCTAAAAGTAAAAGGCTCTTGCTCATACAACCAAATAATCCGTTGCAACCATTGCCCCAATTCATCATTCGAGTTGGTTTGAGCAAACTCGAAGAACTCAAGCGGAGCATTCACTTGGGAATAGTGACCATAAATATCATTGATCAATTCAGGAGATAAGAAAAAAGACAGTCCTTTGGTACCTTTTTCGGCTTCAGAGCAAATACTTTGATCATTATTTAAAATCAAATATTGATGAGGCCTCACTTCTACCCGTTGGCTGCCAAAGTGATAATATTTAGTGCCCTCCAGCACATATTTTAAAGTATAGGTAGATTGATAGGTAATAGAAGTATTTTGCTGATGTGTTGCGTAGAGTATTTTGTTTTCGAGCTGACTCGAGAAGTTAGGTCTTGTGTTGATTTCTTCTAGTTTTACCATACGCTGCAGCTTATAATGTTTATCACCCAACTACTTCAATATTATTTTCAAACACGGTAATCAATTGGCTTAACTCTCGGGACAATTGCTCAAAATCAGTTTGATAAACCAATGAGGCATCCTTGTCTGTTTTTTCATCGCCCTTAAATCCAGGCCAAAACATTTCTTCATAAAAGAAATCCCAGGCTTTTTGCAGTTCGGGTGTTTTGCACAACTTTATCAGCATACTATCTTTTAGTTGCTCGCCGAAGTCTCGAAAAAAGTTTATAAAATTGGTCATTTCTGAAAACCATTCCTGGGTAGTTCGCTTGGTATTTACCCCCTCTATGAGCCAATCTACTGGGCACACATAGTTGGGGTATACCTGAATACCAGTACTGCGAAGTAACCATTTTTGGGTAGTATCTGCATCAGGCAATGCCCAATCGCCTTGAGCCAAGTATTGTAACAACTTCTCTGGTTTGGTAGCCGCTATGATTTGCTCCTCTTCGCTTACGATAAACTTATCTTGGTTATCGTCCATACCATCAGTGAGCCAAACCATGTATATTGGAGAGCCCATATTGGCTGAATTATATTCAATAATCCAGGTTTTGTATTGTTGGCACAAATCATAAAATATGCCTTTTTGTTCGCTTGATCCCATGTTGGTTCTTTATTTAAATATAATTACAAATTTACCATCATCACCGAAATTTAAGCAAAACGCCGCTCACAAATCATTCATCTGGTTCTAATTTAGCTTTTACAATCGCCAACAATTCCTCTTTAGTCATAAAATGGTTGAAATACTCTTCCAGGGTTCCTTCCAGCGAGATTTCATCAAAAAATACTTCATGATCGGTTCCGTATACTTGCGGGTTTTCAGGGTTTGGGTCAGCCAAACACACAAACAAATGATCGGGATAGCTATATGAGTGGCCAATAAACATCACCTCCAACACTTCGGAGTCTTTGGCCTTGATGGTTTGCCTCCAGTCAGCTTCCTCCCACTCTCCTTGCCATTCTTCAAACGTAGCGGTCCCTTCGGTAAAAGGGGTAAAAAGCTCATTCATAAAGACGGTTTGCCCTTGAGGCTCTTGAGGTAGTTTATAAAAATGCGCCAACATTTGGTCATAAAAGCGGGCTTTGTCAGCCTTGAATAGCGTTCGATTTTCCTCTACAAAATCACCGATGCCTGCAATTGGTTCCTGCTCATCGGATTTGGCCCAGGGAGTATTTTGCGGCTTAGGATACAATACCGTATTAAAAGAGATCACTTTTAAATCTTCTTCCAAAGACTTTCCCTCTACCTTATCCACATTCCCTCCCAGTACTTTGATGCGTTCTAAGATTACTTGTTTCATGCTTTAGTATTTCAAGCAAATATACTTGCTTATTTTAAGATTACTGGCAATGGAGTAATCCAATACCAGCAATCTTATACCTCTACCCATATTACCTTTAAAGCGGCTTTACCGGAATGCAAAAATCAACCACGAACTTTCCATCCTGAGGTGGAGCCAGGTAATCTTCAAAATAGGGTTTATCATCGGGCTGATAACCACTTTGAGGCAACCATTCGCCATAGGCCCAGTTCCAGGCAGTTTGAAAATCGTTCTGAGTCAACTCAAAATGGCAAACCGCATAAGTACCCTCAGCAATCACCATTTTACCAATTTCTCCTTCTACCTTAGTATCGGGCGGCACCGTAATACTCAGGCTTGACCTCAGGTTATTGCTCAAAGCTACCTTTGGATTATCGTGGTACACCATCAAGTATTTAAAGTTTTCGCCTCCCAATAAATTGCGGGCTCCAGCCCAGCCAAAAAGCTTGTCTTGGTGGCTTTTGTACAAGGCCTGATTGCCATCATAGGCACCCACGTTTCTAATGTACGCTACCGTCATTTCGGGAAGTTGTTTTACTTCCACTCCTTTGCTTATGTCCATATTTGTTCTCCATTTTATGGTTTGTGAATCAGGACAAAAGTAGGGTTCAGGCTTGTTTTCGGCTTGTGCTAAATTGCTATCCACTTGACTTAAATTGCTATCTTGACGTTTTTCATCGCGGTACTGCGAGGGTGGCACTCCAAAATACTTTTTAAAGTTTCTCGAAAAAATAGAAATATCAGTAAAGCCACACTTAAAGGCGATGTCGGATATGCTTTCCTGGTTATGAATGGGGATAAAAGAAGCAGCTTTCTCGAGACGAAGACGTAAAATGAATTGGAACGGGGTTTCGCCTGTCATGGCCCGAAAAATTCGGTTGAAATGATATTTAGAGAAGTTGGCTACTTCCGCCAGTTCTTCCAAGGTCAGCGGCTTTTCCAGGTTTTGCTCTATAAAATCAAAGGTCTTATTCAGACGGGCAATGTACTCTTTATTTGCTTCAATGGGTTTATTCATGCGTAGTGTATCATTGAGTAAACATTCAGCTTACTCCTAACTTGTGTTATTGCAATATACACTATTTTAGTTTGAACAATGCCTGGTTATACCTCTAAAGGGGTGTGTGATTCATTGGCCCACTCACTCATAGAGCCATCATAAAGTCGTACATTTGGATAACCCAGCTTGGTAAGACAAAATACCATAAAACTTGCTCTTACTCCCGATTGACAATGCACTATTGTGTTTTTTTCTTTAGACACACCCACTTTTTCCAATAGGGCAGTCATTTCCTTCTCAGGTAAAAAATAATTGACCTCATTTGATTGGTTTAAGTGGGTAAGTAAGTGCTTCCATTCCAAATGAATAGCACCTTTGATATGCCCTCCCCGATGATTGCCTGCCAGATCTTTTCCTTCAAACTCGGCTTGTGAACGGACATCCAACACTTGCCAATCACTCTTTGATAAGTGATCCAGCAATTCTTGTAGCTCTATCTTGAGCTCAGGGTTTTGTTTTACTATAAACTGTTTTTGCTGCTTTTTTGGGGTAGTTCCTTTAAAGGAAACAGGAAACCCTGCATCTAACCAACCTTGCCAACCTCCATCTAATATGCTGACGTTGGTATGTCCATAATACGAAGCTACCCACCAAAACCGGGTCGCGAAGTGATTGCCCCATTCATCGTAACATACCACTTGGGTATCATTGTCAATTCCCATTTGTGCCATCAAAGCAATAAATTCCTGCTCAGTAGGCAAATATTTGCTAAGTTGTCCATCCTCTGTTGTTGCTTTTATGTAAGGATGCCCAGGGCGCATCAACGCCCCAGGAATATGCGCTCTGATATAAGCATTTTTATCCCATTGACAATCGACAACTACCACGTTATCGTCTTGCAAATGCGCTTGCAACCATTGGGGTTGAACAAGAAAATCAGTATTGTTCATAGTGTTAATTTGTATTGTTTAAATTTATAAAGGCTCAGAAATAAGCGTGACATATTCCATATTAAAAGCAATACGCCCTTCTATTTTTTTGGTAGGAGGCAAGGCTTCCTCATAACTCCAGGCAAAATAATTAGGGGTAAATTCACCCGCTACATTCCAATAAGACGCATCTCCTTTGATCGGGCAATGGCTCTGACGGTCAGCCTCGGCTTCCAGCTTGAGTGATACCGATTCTTTAGGTAAATAAAATACTGGATTGTACACACTTTTGCCTACCTCTTTGAGAATGAGTGCATCAGCGGTTTCTGCGATTACCTCTCCTTTGTATTTAATGGTTAGCTTTCTGTTATACTTATCTACTACTGCGTAATGTCTTTTTTCTTCCATTTTTGTTGAGAATTTACATAGGGTTCATTATTAAAAGTCAAGATGACTTCTATACCTAAAAAAATACCTGGGAAGTTTTATTCCATTGCCTCCCAGGTCTCTTTCATCAACAGTTTTTAGGTTAAATTAAGTTCAGAAGTTCAAAGGCAAGTGGTACCTAGTCTTGCTTATATACTTCTACCTCTATCTCAATCATAAACTCGGGCAAGGCCAGCGTTTTTACTCCCAGCCAGGTAGATTTAGGATAGTGGTTTTTGTACAGTGATTTTCGGTATTCGGCCTGCGCCAAAAATGCAGGCATATCAGTGGTGTAGATATTTTCTACAATGACATCGTCAAAGGTGCATCCATAATGATCCAGCATTTTTTGAATATCGGCATAACAATTTTTCATTTGCTGGGCATAATCACCCACTGCGGTTGGGTTGCCTGCTTCGTCCATGCTCACTGCTCCAGAGGCTTTAATAAGATTGCCTACTTTTACAGCAAATGAATACCCAAAACCGTTTTCGGTAGCGGCAGGGCGAAGTTGAAAATATTCAGGTTTTGTTTGAGTTAAATTGTTCATAACATAATGATTTCTATTGAGCCTCATTATTGAGAGGCAAACTGGTGTTTACTTAATAGATATTCTGTGTATCAACGTGTTATACAATTTCTTTTTAGTGAAAGGTTATCCTTTTGCAACAGGTCGGGACTCGTCCATTTTCCAAACCGAAAAGGAGCCGTCAAATAAAGGCACTTCCATACCAATCTGTTGTAAGGCAAGTAAAACAACTGTACCCGAATAACCCGCTCCACAAGAAGACACCGTGTCGGTAGTAGCAAGGTTGGGTAACTTTTCTTGAAAAATCTTGAGCAATGCCTCCCGAGGTTTAAACAACCCCGAAGCCGCATCCAGCATTTCACTATAGGGAATATTAATTGCTCCTGGAATGTGTCCACTTCTGGGGTCATCGACTCTCCCTTGATAACCTTTCACACCTCGAGCATCAATCAGGTTAATGTGGTCTTTTATCTCAATCAATTCTTCCAAACTAGTTCTCAATTCAGGATTTGACTTTGCCCGAAAAGCTCCTTTGGAAACCATAGGAAGCATTGAAGAAACTGGATGCCCCTGAGATTGCCAGTGTTTCCAGCCACCATTCAAAATTTTCACATTGGTAAATCCATGAAACCGCATGGCCCACCACATTCTACCTGCCAACATATGGTGGTAGTCGTCATATAGCACCACAAGGTCTCCCTCTGAGATACCCAAAGCCTCAAAAGACTGATTGGCTACTGCTTCGTTGGCTACCGAAGCTAAATTGAGGGGAGTGTCTGGTTCTACAAAATGCGAGGTCCAGTCAAGAAATACTGCGCCTTCGATGTGCGATTGAGTATAAGCTTTGAATGCTTCAGCTGGGTCACCATTCCATCTCCCTCTTACATCAAAAATTTTCACCTGAGGTTGGGGCATCAAGTTGACCAATTCTTCGGCTGAAATAAGCGGAGATTCAATTGAATTGTTGCTCATTGTTTTCTTTCTGTCTTTTACCAACCAGCTTGATCATTTGCTGGTTAGCTGGTGTTTTATAATTGTATGACAAAGGTACTTACCAGAAGAAAGTCAGAAAATGGACAAAAGGGAACTTGAGTTGTACTTTCGAGAATCTAGAGTAATTCGGCGTATTCTTTTGGGCTTTGGGTGGTTTCTTTTTTGAAAAAACGACTAAAATAGGCGGGATCACTAAAACCTAGTTTAAAAGCAATTTCTTTGACCGAAAGGTTTTTAGCATATAAGGCCCTTTTGGCTTCTATCACGAGTTTTTCTTTGATCAGCTCCCCTACCGTGCGGCCCAGTTCTTTTTTTACTACTTTATTTAATCCTTTTTGGGAAATGTTTAGCCGGCTGGCATAAAACTGCACCTGATGCTCGCGTTCATATTCCTGATCCAGTAGGTCTTGAAAGCTTGTAACTATAGGAGATAGACTAGACAGGTTTACTTCGCCAAATTGTTTCAGCTTTATTTTGGAAGCATGTAAGAGCAGTGTTTTCAACTGAGAAGTGATAATTTCCTCTTGAAATTCATTGGCTTCATGCAGTTCATTGTACATGGCCATAATCAGGTAGTTGATTTTTTGAACCTCTGCCTGATCCAGCAAAATATAGGGAGGTTTGGTAGTGTTAAAAATGACCGCATCACAAAAGGTTTCGCTCCGGTTGAGCTTGATACAAAAAAAGTTACTTGAGAAGCATAACATGACGCCTTTCAAATTATTTGTTTGGCTCTGGATGTTCAGTAATTGGTTTTCAGAAACGAAAATTAAGGCAGGGTTTTGAAAAGAAAAGGTTGTAAAATCAATTTTTACCTGAGCTCCACCTTCTTCCAAAAGAATTACTCTGAAAATATTTTCTTTTGAATCACTACAAGTAATATCGGGGTCTAGCCTAAAATTTTGAGCATCCATAGTTTTATCGTTCAGACGGCAGCTTGTACATATTCTGTCTAATAATAAAACTTTTGACCTAATTTTGGTTCTCTATCACACAGTTTTTTCCAGTAAAGACCAATTATATTTTAGGAAATAATATTTATATTATGTTAATAAAACCTACCGAAACATTTGCTTCAAAGCTGACGGTAAAAACTTGACAGTGGGCACACTACTCATGACGCTGAGGTCTTGCAAGAAATTGGTTTCATTGTCCAAAAAAGTCAGAATTTTTTCAGGAGCCAGCTTTTTAAACATGGTCGCAAAAATGGCTTTTCCAGTCATTTTCTGGGAAATCATGACTTCCAACAAAGTGCGATCGTACCACTGAAACATTTTTTCCCGAAAGGAAGGTTTGACAAGCGGTGATTTTTCGGCCACCAGGTTTTGGACAATGCTTTGCGTATTTTTTTGGATGAATTGGAAAGTATAGCCACTGCTGGCCTTGGTGTGTCCTCCAGCCGTACCAATATTGATAATGTGTTTGCCCAGGCTGGGGCGAAACTTTTGCAACGACATAGGAATTACCCCAAATTCGTCGTCTACGATGTTATATTCGGAAATACCCAACACACCATTAATATAAGTTGCTAACTGGTTACGATAAGTATCTTTATCGAGCACTACAGGACTAAACAAGGTGTACTCAATCAGGGCTTGTTGGCTATTGACAGGCAACACATACATAAAGGTGGCCCCATGGTCTTGATTAAGGCTAAAGTCCATCAAAGTACCCACTTGGTCATCAAACATGGGTTTACTGGTTTTGATTTCCCACCCCATAAAATGCTGAAGTAGCGAATTATCGGTATTGATTTTAGGATTTAACAAACTCGTAGAGTTGAACACATAAGCCGCTTCGTATTGGCCACTGTCGGTGATCACTTTGGCTTGATCGTTTTGAGAGGAAAGGTGAAGTATTTTTTCATGTTTAAAAGTCACTCGCTCGCTTTTGGTAGCTACGTCTAACACGTAGTTGTAAAAGTCCAGTCCGCGAATCATTTTGTAGCGATACTTCTGCAACGCAAACTTATTGACAAACTGCTCGGTTTTAAACTCTAAGGTAGGCCATTGATGTCTCACTACGGGTTCGAATAAGCCTTCTCCTTCTTCCCAAAAACACCAGGTACGGTCGTTTTTGTTTTTGAGGTCTTGGTCTATCACCAAAATTTGTTTTTCACGGAGTGTTTCCTGGTGCAAGATTCTATACAATAGGCTCAAGCCAGCACCTCCTCCTCCTGCGATGATGTAATCGTATTGCATGGTAATGATTCTAGTGAGTGCTTTTTATGCTAACTCGCTTATTCAGTTATTGTTTTACAAATACGATTTGCTTATCTATTCACTTTAATATTTCTCATTGTGCCAACCCAACAGCTCAGATCGAATTCCAAATACCTTGAGTTTTAAGAATAAGTCGTCCAGCATTTTTTGCTTTTCGTCTGGTATCAAACAAATGGTGTTGAGGTCCACAAAAATCCCTATTCCTTTATAAATAAAATTAGGAATTCGCTTGACTTGGGCAATCAAGGCTTTTTCTTGGCTTGTCCAATTCTTTACGATATAGACAAAGTCAAGCGGTCTTTCGTTGATCCAATATTCATTGGTCATCGCTTTCCACTGAATACTATCACAATAAGCAATGATTCGCCTTTTGAGGATGGCTAACCTCGGAACATTCTGACTTTTCACCTGCTCGATCTTCGCTTTATCCCAATTTGCTTCTAGTGTGAGCATCAATTTATAAGTTCTCAATTGAGGGATGCCATCTCTACGAGTAGGGTTGACAGGGTAAGGACAAAACACCAGGGTATCGCGTAATATGTACGTGATGCTATGAGGAGTAATTTGAGTTTTCCACTTCTTATGTAGGTCAATTTGCTCTAAGTTATTGATGAGCGCTTTCACCGTATGTTGCCCTGTTGCCTCTTGGTGTATACCCACCCCAAATAACCCCAGACTCAATATGGTACACAGATAATGACTCTTGTAATTCTTGTATCGTTTGAACATAATACTTATTTGTAATAATAATCTCAGGGTTTTCATTGACTGCTTCAAGTTAACAAAAAAGGACACCATTTCGAAATGAAACGGTGTCCTCAACAAGTAGATAATAAACCTCATTTTTGTACACAATTGGAATGCTCTTCATAGTTGCTCCAATGGTACTTTATCTTTGGTTGGTTAGACAGCAAAGCATCCAAAAGGTTTAATATGATGCTGTTTTTTATTCCTCCGTGGTTTTGATTGGTCCATAATAAAACTTTTGCACTTTGATTTTGCCATTTTCCCATTGCTGAAATACTGATTCCAACAATACTTTCCTGACACCTTCTTTGGTTTCAAAATCTACTCGTAGCTCCGCCCAAAGCATACTTTTAGCTTCATCAAATACCAGGTTTTTAACCTTGGTCTTCACCCAATTTACCTTATCCAAGTTATCACTTTCCATCGCTCGTAGATTCGCTTTTCCGTGGATGGTTTCGTGGCCGTTTTCTACCTGTACAATATCATCGGCATACAATTGATCAACAATCTGTAAATGATCGGCTCTTTTTTGCTCGAGGGATTTTTCACGCTCAAGCAATGTTTTCCATATTTCTATTGACTGAATCATATTCTAATGATTACATCTCTTTTTTGAGGCGTTCGAGGGTTTCAAAATATTGTGATGCTTCAAATTCAAACGGCCCTACTTTGTGATATTCTTCAAAGTCAGTGGCCTCATAGCCATTTTCATAGGCAAAAGCTTTCCAGGTTACTTGCTCATTAAGACGATTCATTTCTGCTGTAATAGCGCCACAACCGATATCCAGACATTCCACACAACCATACATTAGGACTCTTTCATTTTGCAGGATAGACTTTCTCTTGAACATCAATTCTTCTAACTTTTCAAGACTGTAAGTGTAAGTAGTAGGTGTTGCCTTCAAGAGGGCACCAATCATTCCCCACTCGTTAATGTTAAGTATCTCTGATAAAGAAACATTGTCAATCATAAAGTCAAAATACACCCTCTCTCCCCCTGTGATTCCTTCTTTTACTTTTTTCTCAATACGGTAAGACAAAATATTGTACCCCATGGTCAAAGGCCTTTTTTATTCAATAACTTAACAATGATCCCGATTTGCCCCAAATGGTAGAGGTCATGGTGTAGCATTCCGTTGAGCGCAAACGCATACGGATAATCACCTTTGAAATCGGTATCATAATACATTTGTTGCAAAAAATCATCTTGTTTGTCCTTAAGAAGGTCAACCATCTCTACTAAACTTTCTTCATAATTTACCCTGACTTGCTTCCAACCTAGTTTTTCAAGCACCTCGTTAGGTAACCAGTTTTCGGGGCAATCATCGGTTTTGCTGCCTTGGCCCGTTTCTATCTTCAAAATGGTTTCGTTACGCCACAGCGTCAAATGAGAAATAATTTCGGCCACACTGTGCAAATCGGGCAATGGTCTTGTAAACATCTGTTGTTCATGGAGTTGGTTCAGCTTTAGTGTATAATTTGCCCCTACCCAGAGTTGACCATTTTGTACCGTTTGCAATTGATGGACAATATATTGGATCAATAAATTATTACTAGTCATAGTTTATACATTGATTGCCTTTCCTTTAAAAAAAGTATAACTAAATACCCCATCTGTCTCAGCGGTTCGCAAGAGACCTTCTATGCCTAAATCGTAATCCGATTTTGAAAGTAAACCTTCTTTGAGCACTTCTTCTGACATGCCCTGCATCATGGCAGTAAAGGTATTTCTGATAAATCCTTCTACTAACCCAGGGCGAGTACCATCTACATAAATTTGGCGAGGGCTCACCACGATCTCCTGAAAGCCAGCCTGGCTCAGCAACGGATAAATTTCCCGTCCGATGTTGGCATTCCCACCTTTTTGTTGCTGGAGCTTCACTTGAGCCTCCACTACCTTTCGGGCAAAATCGTTTTCGGGATAAAAAAACGTAGAGCCGTGGTCTCCTTCTATGACGGTAATAGTTCCTCCAGGTTTTATAATAGATTTTAGTTCTTCTAACACCTTTTGGGGTTCGCTCATGTGCTCCAGCACAAAGCAAATAAATACGTGGTCAAATTGTGGGGTTTGTGCCTGGATAAGCTCGTTGACATCTTGCAAACGAAACTCCACATTGGCGATGCCTGCCTCTTGCACTCGTTGCTGGGCCTGAGCAATGGATTTTTTAGAAATATCAATGGATACGATTTTGCAATCGGGGTTTTTATCCGCAATAATCACGGTTTGAGCCCCCACTCCACAGCCTACCTCGAGTATGGTAGACCCTTGGGGCCAAACCGAGTCAAAATGCAAATACTCGGCAATAGAGTTGGCTTGGTTTTGCAGTCTTTGGGCTTCGGTTTCGCTATAGCCATGGATGTATCTTTTGAGTTGACTTTCTTTAATTTCCAGAATGCGTAGCTCCAGGGCGTTTAAATCATTGACAATGGCCGCTCCCTTGTCTTTGAACTCTTTGCCTGCTTCGGTAAAGTGCAACTGATTACCTACTCGATGAAAAAGAGACACGCCCAAACTTGCTTCCAGGTTTTTGAGCTGATGACTCAGCGCCGATTGAGTCAAGTTCAGTTTTTGGGAGGCTTTACTCAAAGACCCGCATTCGTGAATCGCTAGTATAAGGTATAAGTGTTTGGAATCTATCATAACTTTTTTGTACAAATCTAGCGCTTCCCGAAGGCTTCACACGAAAGAAAAGCCTGATCATTTTTAATGGTACTTATGAAGTTTATTCATAGCTTATCTTGGTTTTTACTGGTTGGTAACGCCATGCTTAAACACCAAGCAAGGATTCTTTATGAAGTTTATTCATAGGTCCTTGGTCGTTTTACTGGTTGATGATGCTGCGCTTAAACACCAAACAAGGGCTAATTTTTATCTACTTTTTTAGTGTAGCAATTCAATATTTCGGGCGTTGGTTATGGCGAGCACTTGTTCATCAATAATAAGTGATTCGGAGTTTCCACTTAGATCAATTTTCTTCAAATGATGTAGCAAAGTTAAATCTAACTCAAAGTTGTCTAATAGGTTATCACTCAAATCTAATATCTCTAGTTGAGTTAAATTGGCAACTTCAGCAGGAAGCACTTTCAACACATTTCCTCTTAAGTTTAGCTTACGCAAAAGAGTAAGTTTGCCTATGCCCGGAGAAAGGCTGGCCAGCCCATCACATATATACAAATCTTCGAGTTGGGTAAACTCATAAAAAGCTTCAGGCAACGTTTCCAGGCTATTATCCCAAAAGTAGAGATTTTTTAATCCTTGGTATTTGAACAACTCTGGAAAAAAGGCTGCTTTAGGAAAACCGCCTAAATCCAATGCAGTCACTTCGGCAAGCGGGGCTAGTTTGGCAGGCACTAAATCTTCTTGTTCGTTCATCAGCAAGATTTTGTGGGCAAGCGGTCCTGCATCTACCTCTCGAATATCGACTTCCGTAGCATTGGCATAGGTCATTTTCCAGATAGATTCATACAACTCAATGATGTAGCTTAGTGAGGGACGGGTTGTCAACTCACTCAATCCATTGGTGATTTTCTCAAGATCAGTAGAAGCAATCCATTCTTTGATTAATGTATCGGAAGACATCAGTTATTTTTTAAAAGGCACTTGCTGCAATACACAGTCTTTTTGGGATTTATTGTTTACAGTAAATGTGGCGCTTATTATTCCTTCGTCTGATTCAAACAAGGCATAGGGTACGTGGTCTTTGGATACATTGGCTTTTACTTCTTGCAAAAGGTTCATGTTTTGGTCATAAAAGTAATAGCTCCAGGTTTTGCCAGAGTTATGTTGCAAAACCACGAGGTGGTCATTCGACAATACACAAAAACGATTGACATCGGCATAATAATGCAAAGGAATGTCTTTCTTGGCCAACACTTTGGAAGCACTGGTATCAGTTTTCATATACACCATTGTTTCGTCACTTGCCACTTCATGGCACACCGTAACTAGTTGGTTTTTAGTATTTAAAGCCATATCATTGATAGACAAACGCTTACTTAAACCAGCACTGAACTTCAACAATGACTGATAACGAGGTAGCTCGGTCAGGCTTCCATTGGCAAATTTATACAGGTGCTGGGTGGTTTTCATTTCAGACTGGTCGAATGTAGAAGTAGAAAAATAATACCCTCCTTTAGCTTGCGAAACCTTCGACATCGTAAGCCCTCCAGTCTCAGCATGGTTGGTTCGCCACGTTTGCAATATCTCTAAACTCTTCATCCATCCGTATGTGGTATCTACTTGATGCCTGGCGGTATTTACTCTAAATACATCTACTGCTTCGCGTTTTGCCTGAAGTATACTCCGATGGAGAAAACTATGGGCAAACACCAATACATTATCTCCCTCCAACTTGATATCTTCTAAAAGGCAAGAATGGGGTTGTTTGATCAAGTAAACGGTTTGTTTGAGATCAATCCTGGTTTTGATAATGATGGGTTGCCACGCCGAAAATGAATCGTCTTTTTGGACAATGTAACTAAAAAAGGAGGCACCAATAATAAACTGTTTTTGGCGAGCATCATAGATCACTTTTCTACCCACAAACGATCGGGATATTTGCTTAATGTTAAAGTTTTGATCGGTGGCAATGGCAATGCCCAGTTTGCGGCTATGCCCCCTGTCTTTCAGCCTAAAGATACGGTTCAAAGTAGTATCTCTATCCTTCTTAAGATCTGCTACCACGTCTACCCAACCTACCAGCAAATGATTGCCTTGTTCGTCGGTAGCAAAATCTGTAATCGTGGTGGCAAACCCTTTAAAATTGAATTGGTGTTGACTCAGTTCATAGGCTTTAGATTGGCAGCGTGCCAGTAAGGTGCTCGCTAAAAAGAGGCAAAGCAGCACAGCGTAGGGCTTTTGCATCATGTATGGTGATTTAAGTATTTATAAAGCCTGTTTGACAAAAAACGCAACTTCTTTACCTTTAATATCCGCTTTGCTTTTGATTTTTAAATGCCTGCGATGTTGGCCAGTCCCTTCTAATCGTCCATTGGGATCTTTCATAGCCACACCATTGCCAAACTCAAACGAAATATGCTTTTTTCGGGTAAACAAGCCTCCAAAGTCTTCTGAGTTGACCGAAAACATAATGCCTCCATACATCATTCTTTCTGCTACGTCGGGATATGCTTCAAATACCAAGGTCCTCATTTCCAACAGCATGTCATATTGATCGGGATTCATGAGGGAGGTCTCTTCCAGAAACTTGGCTACTTTTTCATCTTTTGGGTTCATAGTTATATTACTTTAAGATTGGTTCATTCTATTTGCTATGCGTAATTTCTATTACCTGCGTACCAAGGATGCGGTCATAAAGCGATTGCTTATGGGCATTCAGCAAAATACTCACGGCCAAACCTACAAACAACACAATGCCCAAAATAGTAACCAATCGAATTTCAGGTTCTTTTTGGTAGTGGATAGGTGTAGGTAGCATCAGTCCTATATGAATAATTTCCCAGGGAGCCAACTTCATAAAGGTTCTCAAAAAGGATTTACTCAATCCTATTTTTTGTTGCTGTTGATCTACCACCACCAGCTTCATCCACCTTTTACCGAAGGTTCCCTTAGATTTGTTACTATCAAAATAGATAAAATACATCCATACGGGTAGCGAAATAGTGGTCAATACATACAACTCTACATTGAAGCCATTTCTAAACCAAGCATCCGTAAGTCCTAGTGCTCCTCGAATATTGCTCAAAATGGCCCACTGTACCACAAGCATAATCGCCGCAAAGGCAATAAAACAATCAATGTAGTAAGCCAGGGTTCTTTTCAAAAAATATTTCATGGTTTGTATATTATATGGTTTCTTAATATACAATTTTCACCTTTACTTTTATAAGTACCACAATTAAAACCGCACACTTTTTTATATTAGGTAATGCTTAAAATTAAAGGTAGTTTTATAGCATAAAAATGACTAATAATCTTCGGGGTTGTAAGCTAAAATTTAGTTTCGTGTAACTCAACAGCCGTTCATTTTTTTCTTCAGCTAAAAAAACGAACCAAAAAAAGCCGCCGCTGTAGTTTATTGCTGCTAAAATTTACTCCATTACACCGAAAATGCTCAAACATTCACTCGTTCCTCGTTCAGTGATCATTTTTTACGGCTTCATTACATAAATTTCTTAACGCCAATAAACTAAGGCGGAAAGAAAAACCTGGTTATTCAAGCACTTTTTTGAACTGGTGAAATTAACTTGAATACAAGATTCGGTAATGAAAAATTAGTGTGCGATTTTAAAAGTACCACATGCAATCGTATATAGGTTTACCCAAAGTGAGCCTGAAGCTGTTGAACCACTTCTTCAATTTTGGCTACCGAAGATTCCAAATAATCGTTTTCGGGGATGTCAGTCGTACCATTGAGGAGTAATGCATTGGCAGGGGCTGGGCTTTGGCAAAGGTCATTTCCCGTAAGGTGAAACTCAGTACAGCCAGTATCGAGCAGTTTACCAATATTTGCTTCATCTATCCCCCCACCGGGCAATATCCCGATACGTCCCGCGGCTTGTTGATATAGTTTAGTAATTACTTCTCCCGCATCAGCCGCGTTGTCCAGTCCACCAGAAGTCAACACTCGTTTGGCTCCCAGCGCAATCAAGGTGTCTAGCGACTGAAATAAATCAGGCGTAACATCAAAGGCTCGGTGAAAGGTAAAAGGCAATGGGTGGGCCAACTCAATCAAAACCTGGGTGCGGTCTGCATCTATAGTATTGTCAGGATTCAAAATTCCTGACACAATGCCGTCTGCCCCAATCTCTTTGCAGGCGATGATGTCTTCTTTGATAATTTCAAACTCCAGATCGGAATACACAAAATCTCCCCCTCGAGGGCGAATGAGTACAAAAAGGCCAATATTAAGCAGTTCTCGGGCTTTTCGGATGGAACCAAAGCTGGGCGTAGTGCCCGATTCCCACAAGTTGTCGCAGAGTTCTACGCGTTTGGCTCCCGCTTGCTGGGCGTTCAGTGCCGATTGGGTAGAATTGGAACAGATTTCTAGAGTGTAGTGCATGTTATTTTTTGAAGATACAGGCATCAAATAAACATCATATTTGCTTCACTACAAATAAATGCAACTCACTTTTATAGGCTATTTATAATTAGGAATGTGGAAGGTATTTGATTGTAGCACTATCAACAATGCTTATCAAGTTTAATCTCATTGTACTCGAGCTTCATCAATAGTCAACATTAAAGGCTTATTAGCATAAAAGCTGTATCAAATATTTTGACACAGCTTTTATATCATTTTCTATCTAAAAAAAGAGTTGATAAAATTACCTTTGAATAATGATCCTTTTAGTATCATAAATCTTTCCGTTTACAATTATAGAGTAAAAGTAAACTCCATTAGCTGGAAATACGTCGGAAGGAACTTCAACTTGACTTAATCCTTTCTTATTAATTGCTATTTCATGAATAGCCTTTCCAGTAGAACTCGTAATTTTCAACGTAGCATTTATCAGTGAGTAATCACTTGGAATTAAGTAAGGAATACTAGTTGATCCTTTAGTAGGATTAGGAATATTTTGAAAAAGAGTTACATCATTACTCTCTGACTTATTATTTTTTTCATCAAGTAGCTGTTTTACCAATTTTTCCAAGCTTTCAACCCTATTCTTCAATTCGCTAATTTGTTCTGTCCCTTCCTGATTAGTAGAAGTCGTACGAGAAGTTACATTTGATACATACACATTTCCATCATTATCTACTACTAGGTTTTTACCTGTCCCTGAAGGTAGACCTTCAAATCTCACCCCAGAATCTTTTGTATGTAACCTTGCAGTTGGATTATTTGTACCAACGCCTAATCTCCCATCCCAAGTTAGTCGCATATTTTCTACATACTGGTTTGCAGGGTTTTCATGTTGAAAAACCAAATCAACTGTTTCGCCAGTTGAAGCCTGATCATCCACTACTGCACTAATGGCACAAGTTGACCAATACCCTGGTCCTGGAGTTGCCATTCTGCCTCCAAGTACAATTGATACTCCTTTATTTGTATTCGCCGAAGCATTGGAGTTAAATATGTAGAGTCCATCAAAATGACGATTACTATTGTATGAAGTACTTTCATCTGTAAAAATACTTACTTGAGTTAATGACGCCACCGAGCCATAAGTTGAGCCATCTGCTATAAACTTTGCCCTGCCATTTTTCTCAATAACAAAACGTCTTTGATTGTTTGTTCTCACTCTAAAGTCTTGATCATTTAGGGTTCCAATAAAATCTGTTGAGGTAGCATTATTTCCTGTCAATAACCAATTATTTGAATTATTAAACAAAGAATTTGCATCTCGCCAGGCTACATTACCATCGCTATCTATAGAGAGTAAACGATTATTTGTACTACTTTGAGCAAGATTTTCAAAGCGTAAAGTTCCAGTGGTATGAAATTGTGTCGTGGGTAAGTCTGTTCCTACACCAATTCTAATATCATTCAATGTTAAGTTTGAACTTACAGGGTACAAAACCTCATTAGTTCCAATAACGCCCCCAACCCAACCTTGGGCATAAGACAAAGAAGATAATAATGTAAACAGAATGATAAAAAAGTTTTTCTCCTTATTAAATAAAAGCTTCATATTTTGTTAAGTTAATGGTTTATTTTGATTACTTAAATAATTTAGTTTTCACACATTATCAGGTTGTAAAATCATATCTTACCTATTTATAATGCGTAAAAAACTCAGAAAACCTTTTCTGAGTTTCTATGATTATATACCAGAAACTTATAGTGTAGATGGACACTTTTTCACACATTTTTTAAAATATTCATCACTTGTGTTAGCTACTCATAATTAGGAATATTCATCCCCAAAATAATGTCTCTTTTCACGAGTAACAGGCCATTTTCCAGGCGAGGGGTTGTAAGGCCAGAACCTCCTCTTTTTCTCAGTTGTTGTTGCTTTTCGGTAGTTAGGAGTTTGTCATCCAAAAACTGGATACTCTCGATGTAGTACTCGTTTCGGTTGGGTTCTTTTACCGTCAAATGAATGTGTTCGGGTTCAGCCCTGTTGGGATAAGCAGCGGGGCGAAATGTATAAAAGGTGTACTGCCCGGTTTGATCGGTTTTAATCCATCCTTGAATGAACCCATGTGTTTTAGCCCAGCCTTTTGCCCCCTCTTTGGCTTCGTAAATACCTTTGCGATTGGTGTGGTAGGCATACAAAATCACTCCTGCTGCGGGAGTACGTCCATCTTTTTGATAAATGGTTCCGGTTACTTTCATCTTGGGTTCAGTTTCTTGAAACGCAGGAAGCGTATCTATAGTGGTGAGCACTTTGTCACCATATTCGAGCACTGCTTCGCAGCCCTGACAAGGCCCTCCTACCAATGGCTTGGTGGTAGTGGTAGTACTAGCGCTCTTTTGGGCGGTTTCTTCTGAGGTAGAGGAGTTGCAAGCGGCAAAGAGTAACATTGAACAAAGGAATAATAAGGAAAGTAGTCGTGGCATATGAAATAGTATTGGTCAGGCATCCAATATACTATTTTTGCTCTTTGTAAAATCAAAGAAGGCCCACAAATGTGAGCCTTATATTTCTTTACAATATTCGCGGAAGCTTATATCTTATCTAAGATAGCCTTGGGAATAAACTTCTCTATGATAAACGTGATGTCCTTGTCTAATTTCACAAACTTCCAACCATTGTTCCCATTTGCAGATACCCCGCACACTTTTTCAATCACTGTGGCCTCAAAAGCGTGGTTCTTCTCGTCAAACTTCACACTTTGCACGCCTGACTGCTTACTCACGGAGGCTCTCAACAAAGCAGCCTTCTGCCTTAAATCTTCCTCAGTTTCGCTCTCACTTTTGCGAAGCACTTGCATTTTCAACACATTGGAATAGGTAATGATGGCATAATGCTTTTGATTAATTTTCTCAGGGTTACTGATTTCCAATATTTTGGGGCTTTCCAACTTTATTTTCAACCCTGGATCGTTGAATACTTGCTCAAATTGTTTGATCATTTGATCTTTAGGCACTACCTCAAAGAAATCGTCTACAATGTATTCCATAGATTTTTTAAAATCTTTTTTGATGGAGTAACCAATGTAAGCATTGAAATCCTTTTTGAGATTTTCTTTGGGAGATTGCGCATATGATAGCGTGACTGCTACCATCATTAACAATGATAATATGACCTTTTTCATCTTATTTCTCTGGTTTTAATAAACGAACTTGTTCAATCAAATAAACCGCTAGATACCAATAATTTGGCTTTTGCATCAAAAAGTTCTAAGACTTTTTCTGACAGTCCTCACAAATATAAGTTGCCCTCCCTCCCACTTTCATATGGGTAACTTCGGTACTACATCGGGCGCATTCCTTTAAGTCTAGCTCGGTCCAGCCTCGTCGATGGATAAAATAATCCTCGGGGTATTCGTTGTAGTTGGCCTCGTGACTTACCGCAGTGTGCAGAATGTCTTTCATTTTTTGAAAAATGCGTTGGTAGTCATCTTTGCCCAAGTGGTTGGCGCGGGTTTCGGGGTGAATCTCCGCCTGATGCAAAATCTCATCGGCGATCCAGTTGCCTACCCCTGCCGTAATCTGTTGGTTCAACAACAAAGGCTTAATCATTCCAGTACGGCCCGATAAGTTTTTCTCAAACTCTTCCCACTCCATTTTGTAAGCATCGGTAGAGAGTCTTTTTTTGGTTTGGAAGGCTTTGACACTATTGCCTACATCTAAGCGGCCAAATTTCCGGGGACAATCAAACGCCAAGTGAAAGCCATTGTCGAGATGGAAAACTACCCGCCCAAAGCGTGGAGGATCGTCTCTGTAATATTTGAAAGATCCCGTCATACCAAAGTGAAACATGACCACCTTTTGAGCACTCGTGGTCACAAACAAGTATTTACCAATTCGCTCGGTTTTGTCAAAGGTTTGCTTTTCAATGGCCTCTTTTAAGTCAGTCGGGTCACAGCTCAGTACTTTGGCATCGTTTATTTCTACTTGAGTTACTTTTTGGTGCAGGGCGGTTCCTTCAAAATACTGCTTAAATCGTTCTACTTCGGGTAATTCGGGCATTTTTTTTAATTATAAATTGTGAGTGCTTAATTATTAATTCACTAATAATCAACTAGTTAATTTATTCAAAATGATCTACAGAGAGAACAAGAATTTTGACTAAGTTGTTCTGATACTCGCAATTTTAATTATCTTCAAATCCAAAATAACCATTCATTAAGGCTTTAGCCGAAATCCCCTGATGTAAATCGGCACCGACTTGTCGGTATTTAAAAACTTACAGCCCGTGTTTACCGGGGGACCATTTACCACTTATCATTAAAATATGCTCTCTATAAAGAAACCTACCTTGCTATTGGACGAAACCAAATGTAAAAGCAATATTCAGCGATTAGTAGAAAAGGCCACTAAATACGACCTGCGCTTGCGCCCCCATTTCAAAACCCATCAATCTATTGCCATTGGCGAGTGGTTTCGCTCGGCGGGGGTGGCCGCGATTACGGTGTCTTCGCTCAAAATGGCAACTTATTTTGCCAAAAATGGCTGGGCAGACATCACAATTGCTTTTCCTTTTTATGCCCAACAGATAGAAGGAGTAAATCAACTGGCCTCGGAGATTGATCTTAACCTCACCATTGTGAATCCTGAGAGTTTGAAAATACTCAAAGAAAAATTAGACTACGCCGTAGGCATTTACATCAAAATAGATGTGGGTACTCACCGCACTGGGCTACGTCCCGAAGACGACGAAGTCATTACCCAAACCATTCAGGAAATATTTCGCAATCCTATGCTTATTTTCAAGGGTTTTATGGGGCACGCCGGGCATAGCTATGGGGCTAGAAGCGAAGAGGAAATCACAAAAATTCATCAGGAAAGCATTGCTGTTTTGCAAAAAATAAAAGCCACCTATGTAGACAAGCTTAGTTTGCAAGACGAACCTTTGGAGATTTCATTGGGCGATACTCCAGGATTTAGCGTGGGCGAAAACTTTCCTGATGTAGACGAAGTACGCCCTGGGAATCTGGCTTTTTATGATGTGATGCAAACCCAGATTGGCTCCTGCGATTTTGACCAAATAGCGGTGGCAATGGCCTGCCCGGTAGTCGCCAAACATGCCGACCGTCACGAAATTGTGATTCACGGGGGCGCAGTGCATTTTTCTAAAGATTATATTCTGGATGGGGAAGGCAACAAGAACTTCGGACAAGTGGTAAACCTCCGGGAAAATGGCTGGAGCGAGCCCATTCCAGATATGCAAGTGGTGCGCCTCTCGCAAGAACATGGGGTGATCAAAACCAGTCCGGAAGCTTTTGATACTTTCCAAATTGGTGATGTGCTAGGGGTGCTACCCATTCATTCTTGCCTAACAGCCGATGCTATGAAAAGCTACACTACTTTTGATGGTCGGGTACTAGATCATTTGGAGGGGCAAGTGGTTTAACTCATTTATACCAGGCTTGCACACCAAAGCCAGTGTGCAGCCTTTCTCCCACAAACACTTTTGATTACTTCTGCTTCTCCAGCTATTTTCTTTCCTGATTTTTAACCTTACTTTTCTTTCATTCGTATGAAAGAGCAAAGTACTGCAAATATAATAAAAGTGCCTACCACAGATTAGCTCTTAGTTTTTAGATGAACTCTTCCTATCATCAGCTCTTTATATATTTAGATAAACACATAAATTTAACTAGAGATAACTTATGGATGTACTTATTACCAATCAATATCAGGAAACGACTTTTGATCCCGTAAACCGTATACACCAGCTTACGGCAAAACCAGCCACGATTCGCATGTCGGATGAAGGATTCAAGGAAATGTTGATAGACTGGAAAGAAACCGTATTGAAAACTCACCCGACTTACCTACTGGTAAATAATCGCTTCCTTGACTTTCCTATTTCGCCTACCTTACAAGCCTGGACTATGGCCAATATAATCCCTGCACTTCGTTTAGATTCCGTAAAAAAACTTTGTTTTGTAATGCCTATGGAGTTCATCTCCCGCCTCTCACTGAGCCAATTAAGTTATGATCAGGCCCAAATGATAGAAAATGTAAAAATGGCTTATTTTGATAACCTGGAACGTGCGCACGAATGGCTTTTGGAATAAAGACCTCCTACTATTTCTCAAAAATGACAATATTTGTTTCCCAACCTTCAGCAGTAGGCTTTGACTCTAGCTGCCAGGAATCGCCGTAACTCTCCTTTAGTCGGGAACGAATGTATTTAAAACCAGTGCCTTCTCGTGAAGCTTTTCCTTGCTTCATTTGTTTCATTCGGGCAATGGTTATCAAGGTATATTTTTTTTGCTTAGGTAATGCCTCATAAGTTAGTCGAAAAATAAAAGAACCATCGGACTGAGGAATATTGTGGGTAATGCCATTTTCGACAATGGTATGCAATACTGCGGGGGGAATCATTGCTTGCCCATCGATGCCTACATCTTCCCACACATATTTGATTTCTTTCCGATACCCCATGACTGCCAGGTGTTTTTGACATAAATCAATTTCTTGGTGAATAGGGATGAGTTGCTGATCGGCTATCTCATTCAAGATATCAAACTCCCCTGCCAGAGCCTCAATAAAAGTGATGCTTTTTTTGGGAGATACTTCTATCCATTCCATCACTGAGGTAAGGGTATTCATAATAAAATGAGGCTGAATATGCTTTTTGAGTAATTCGTTTTGTAAACGGAATGAACGCAATAAAGAGGCTTCATAAGCCAATCTTTGTGCTTTAGTCTTTTTGGCGATTAGATAAAGAATGGCCAGTACCCAAAGTGTAAAACTCAGGAAAAGATTGATATCGTAATCAAATAAAACATTGCCTACTCCATAGGATAAGGAATAATTGAATAAACCTACCAACGATAAAATCAAAAGCATGAGCCAGCTGTCTTTGCGTTTGAGCGTGCAGGCATAACTGATCAAACACAAAGAAGCAACAAAAGCAGTGCGGCTGGCAATTTGGGCGGTATGATCACTGGTTAAACGGTAATTGATCGTAATGAACACCAAGACAAAGAAGTACATTGCCATCCAGTATTTCCATTGGGGAATCTGGAAATAGATACTTAGAAATAAGGGCACCAAAAAGGCAATAAATAGGGTAAGTAAGCCAATAATAAGCAAGCGATACCATTGAAAGTAATACGGATAAGCATAGTAAAACTTGAGGTATTCCATCAAGATAAGGCATAAAAAACTAAAGCATAGGAGGCTAAAAATAAGTTTGGAATAATCGCTTTTTTGGTTAATAAACAGTAAGAAACTATAAATGGCCGTAATGAGATAAGCTCCTGCTAAAAAACACATCAAAGCCGTAATTTTTAAATCACGCTGCACAAAAGCAATGTACTCTCCTACAAAAGCTGCGTTTCTCTTCAACACCCCAGTATGATGATAGCGGGCTATTCTAAGGGCTAATATATGGCGCCCAACCCCACTCAAAGAATCAGGAATAAGTACATGAGTTATATATTTTCCTGCTTGCTCTTCTGAGCGGTTATTGCCAAGTACCCCGCTTTTAAAAATCAACACCCCATCCCAGTAAGCTTCATACGATCCCAATACCAACATTTGCAAGCCTTTATGTTGTATTTTATGAATCCTTTGGTCAAAATTAATTTCAAAACGCTGCCAAAACCGACCATCAGGTACTGGTTCGTTTACCCAATCGTCGTCCTGCCACTCGGGGTTTGCCCAGGCTACCTCATCTCCTGACTTGAGCACCCTTTTCTTGGGCTGTAAAAGAACAGCTTGTTCACAAGATGAAAACAAGACTCCAGATAGGAGCAACAAGCTGTAAAATATGCTTCGATGAATATGCATGGTCTTTTTGTGTAACATCCAAAGATACCACAACTGCTCTAAAACCTGGTGCCATTGGGAAACCCTTGGTGCGGTTGGGAAACTATCCTTTTCTTGCGCTTCCTGCCTTTTATATCATTGTGCCATTAAAAATTTCAAAACATAAAATCATGAAAATTTTCATTAGCACACTCATTAGTTTGTTTCTTATTTATCAAGCCAGTTGGTCGCAAGTGGCCTCTACTTCTCAAAAAGCCAACGACTTACTTAAGGAGTATGTACAGCTTCGGGAAGTACTGGGAGTTTCAGCAGGTATTTATAAAGATGGTAAACTCGTTTGGAAAGGTGGGGCTGGACACCTCAACCCTGAACGCCAAAAACCAGTAAACAGTGAAATGTTGCATAGATCGGCCTCTATTACCAAGTCTATGACTGCGGTAGCCATTATGCAACTCTATGAACAAAAGAAATTACGTTTGAATGATCCTATCCAAAAATACTTGCCTTGGTTTCCTACCAAAAAGAAGGGTGTAATTACCGTCAAACATTTGCTCCAAAACTCCTCAGGTATCACGGCTTATCAAAGTCGTGCAGAAGCCCGAAATCAGAAAAACTTTCCCACCTTGCGAGATGCCATTAATGTGTTTAAAGATCGAGAATTGGCTCATAAACCAGGAACGGCTTTTCGTTACACCACTTATGGCTATGTGGTATTGGGGGCTATTATAGAAAGTGTATCAGGTATGCGTTACCGTGATTACATGAAGAAAAATGTTTGGGACAAAGCAGGAATGTCGCACACTGATGTAGAAATTTATGGTAAAAAATACGCCAATAAGCCTGGTTTGTATACCAAGAATGCGAAGGGAGAATTTATCAAAGATGATGATACCAACTTAAGCCTAAAAATTCCAGGAGGTGGTGTACAATGTACCGCCGAAGATTTACTCAAATTTGGTCAGGCGGTTTTAGATCATAAACTCATCAAAGCCTCCACACTAGACCTCATGATGCAAGACCCTAAATTACCCAAAAGTTGGAGTCCTTATGGTATGGGCTTGTTTTTATATAGTGGAAAAGACGCTCCTTCGGGGAGAGTGATTGGCCACAATGGGAGTCAGTCGGGTACCGCTACCCAATTATTCATTTTTTTGGATAAAAAAGTAGTAATCTCAGTAATGGCTAATACCGGAAGGGCCTGGATCGCAGTGTCTAGTTTGGCCAATGAACTAGGCCAATTGGTGATAGATGCCCCTCTTCAATCTACGGTAGAGTCGCTATGGAAAATCATACGCACCAAAGGAGGTAAAGCCGCGGAAGCTTGGCTAGGCAAATCTGGTGCATCGTTTAGCGAGGGACAGATCAATAATTTGGGATATTACTTTTTTAGACGTGGCAGAATCCAAGGGGCTATTGAGACTTTTAAACTATATGTAAAAATGTATCCCAAATCGTGGAATGCTTACGATAGTTTGGGAGAAGCTTACTTGAAGGCAGGGAATAAAGCATTGGCGATTCAAAATTACCGAAAGTCTATTGAATTAAATCCCAAAAACACTCAGGGCATCAAAGTGCTAAAAACGCTCCAGCATAAGTAATACTGCCTTTAGCTTTGGGTGATTAGCTCTTGGCTGTAAGACTTTTAGGTATTTACTTTTGGAACACGGATTTTACTGATCCCACCGATATCCACAGATAATCTGTGAGCAATCCGTTCCATTCGCTGGCGCACGTCGTCCTCGCGTGTGCCTTTTGAACACAAAAACTGATAATCAATGACTTATCGATTTAACAGTTAAAAGCAAAACCCTGAACATCGTTGTTCGGGGTTCTTTTATTCGGATGTATCAATTTTTGCTCAAATCAACCACTGCTCTTTCAATGCTTTAAACCGCGAGCGACTCACTGGCAGTTGTTCCCCATTGCTCAACATCACCGCATATTTACCACCTGCGGCACTCAAAAACTCGGTCACCTCGTGCATATCTACCAAATACGATTTATGTATCCGCTGGAAGCTCTCCGGTAAGAGTTGTTCGAGCTTGTCCAGCGATTTATTGTGTAGTTCTTTTTGCCCATTTTTGAGAAATATTTCGGTATAAATTCTCGCCCCCTGGATATACAATACCTCTTCCAAATTGATCAAATGTTGCCGCCCTTTTTTGGCAATGGCTAAGTACTTCAGTTGTTGAGCTTCTGGAGTAGCCTGTTGATTTACCCGATCCAGGGCTTTGTGCAGGCGAGGTTCATTGAAGGGTTTGGGCACAAAATCCAATACACCATATTCAAAGGCGGTAATGGCTTTTTCTTTATAAGCCGAAATGATAATGGTATGAAAAGGTTGCGCGACCATGTTTTGCAATATCTCGAAGCCGTCATCTCCATTCAGGTTAAGGTCTAACAACAGCAGGTCTACCTGATTTTGTTGCAAGTAAGCTTGTCCATCTACCAAAAAAGCACAATGGTGGATTTTTTTGGCGGCTTGGCCAAAATAGGCTTGGGTCATGCGATGAATGCGGCGGGCAATCATCGCTTCGTCTTCTATAATGAGTATGTGCATAATTTTTTCAATAATGGGTTAATTGTGATATAGTGCAATGGTTGTGTAATACGAAACGTTACTGAAAACCCTTACGATACCGAGTTGACTGTAAACTTTAAGTTTCACATTCAGTAAAGCCGTTCATTTTTTTCTTCAGCAAAAAAAACGAACCAAAAAATGCCGCGGCTGTACCCAGTGTTGCCTAAACTTGCTTCACTACGTCTCAACGGATTAAACTCGCTACGCTCAAACAAGTAATCCGCTGCCCTTCGGGACGACTCCGTTGCTCAAGTTTTAACGGCCACTGGCTAAGGCCGAGACCAAAGCTAACGCGACTTGTATAGATTTTCGCAAAGGATTGATATAACATCTCACCAAGCTATTTGTCAGGTTTTAAAAATTACAATGCGTGTTTCCCAACCTTCTTGGGTTGGTTTGGACTCTAGCTGCCAGGCATCGCCGTAGCTTTCTTTCAAGCGAGAGCGAATGTATTTGAACCCGGTACCTTCCCGATCAGATGTCTTGGTACTCTTAAGCCGGGCAATGGTGGTGAGGGTATATTGTTTTTGTTTGGCGGAAGCCTCAAATTGAAGACGAAACACAAAAGTACCATCGGGTAACGGAATATTATGGGTAATGCCATTTTCAACAATGGTATGCAATACCGCAGGAGGCAGTTTTTCTTTGGGTTCAATCCCCTCATCTTCCCATAAATACTGGATTTCCTTACGATAACTCATCACTTCCAAATGCTTTTTGCAAAGGTCTATTTCCTGATTTACAAAAATTAACTGCTCGTCGGCAATGTCATTCAATATTTCAAACTCTCCTGCCAGAGCCTCTATAAAGGTTATGCTTTTGCGAGGCGATACTTCTATCCACTCCATCACCGAGGTGAGGGTATTCATAATAAAGTGGGGCTGGATATGCCGTTTGAGCAATTCGTTTTGCAAACGAGCCGAGCGTAGTAAGGAGGCCTGATAAGCTTGGCGTTGTTCTTTTGTCTTTTGGGCCAATAGGTACAAAATGGCGATAACAATGAAGCTAAAGCCAATGAAAAGATTAATATCGTAGTTGAAACGTAGATAGTGAAAACCATAAGACAGAAAATAGTTGATCCATACAACCATCAACAAGGCAATTAAAATGACCCAACCTCCCTTTCGCTTGAGATAAATGGCATACAACGAAATGGCAATCGATACGATCAGCATCCATTCGCTCATGCGTTGAGGCCCCAAATCGCTCCCAATCACATAGAAAAAAGTAGAAGCAATGAGCACAGTGGCTTGCCCTGCTGCCCAAAAATACCATCGGGGCAATTCAAAATGCAAGCACAGAAAAAGCGGAATAAAAAAAGCCAAACACCAAGTCAATAACCCAATGAGCCACAAACGCCGATAATGGAAATCATAAGGATAACTGTAATAAAACTTGAGATACTCCATCATCATCAATCCAAAAAAGAGCAAACATACCACACTAAATATCAACTTAGGATAGTCGCGCCGTTGGTTGATAAACAACAATAAATAATACAAGGCAATAATGAGATAGGCACCGCCTAACAAAAACATAAAAGCAGTGGTTTTGAGGTCGTCTCGGGCAGGTACCATATAATCGCTCAGAGAAAAGGTGACCCAACTCCCCTTATCTGGTACCTGGTACTTCGCCAAACGCATGGCCAATACGTGTTTGCCTTCTTGACACAATGAATCTGGCAATAATACCTCACTAATAAACCGACCTGGTTTTTCGCTTTGGGCATCTGTTCCCAACACGCCATTTTTATGCACCAATATTCCATCCCAGTACGCTTCATAGCTCCCCAAGGAAACCACTTGTAAGCCTTTGTGGCGAATTGTCTGAATAAGTTTGGGTAAGGTAATCTCGAAACGCACCCAAAACCGTCCCTCTGATTTGCTAAAAATACGGACAGGGTTTGCATCCCATTCGCTATCGTTGAACTTTGGATCAGCCCAAGCCAGGTTATCCCCTGCTTTGAATACTCTTTTCTGATAATGAAAATGGATACGTTTCTGGCAAGCGCCCAGTCCCAGCACTATCAACAATCCCAAACATATTTTGATGAACTGATGTCTCATAACAATGGATGTTTTCATTTTTTCAAAGGTACAGCCATTTTCGGGAACATGAGTGCGGTTGGGAAGTCGGGTGTGCCACTCGGAAGCTATTACTTTTAGGTAGTGTCAGGTTGCCTTATCATTGGGTATTCAAATTTTTAAAATGTTTTTAAAACCCAATTGATCTATGAAAAACTTTGCAATGATTCTCGCTTTTATTATTTCCTTTGCTTGTGCTGGATGGGCCCAAGACAATGCTTTCACTGCCGAAAAAGCGGACGCCCTGCTCAAAGAAAACATCCAAAAACACGGAATGGTGGGCTTGGTAGCCGGTGTATACAAAGATGGGAAAGTACTTTGGAAAAATGGTGCAGGCTACCGCGACCGCGAAGCTAAAATAGCAGCCAATCATCAGATGGTCAACCGTACTGCTTCTATTAGTAAACCTATGACAGCCATTGCTATTTTACAATTATTCGAACAAAAGAAGCTCGGATTAGACGATCCCGTGCAAAAATACCTACCTTATTTTCCAGAGAAAAAACAAGGAACCATTACCATTCGGCATTTGCTTCATCATATTTCGGGCATAGGTGCCTACCAAAAACGTAAGAATGCTTTTAGCACTAAAAACTACCCAACACTCAAAGATGCGATGGAGGTATTTATGAACCGTAGGCTTTTGTCTAAACCTGGTGAAGCTTACCACTATACTACCTATGGCTATGTGGTATTGGGCGCCATTGTCGAGAAAGCTTCAGGGATGACTTATCGCGATTATATGAAAAAGAATATCTGGGACAAAGCCGGGATGACAAATACTGATGTAGAAGTATTTGGACAATCGTATGACAACAAGGCAAAGCTGTATCGCAAAACCCGCAAAGGAAAGGTAACAACCGATACAAATACCGACTTGAGTATCAAAGTACCAGGAGGGGGAATTCAATCTACAGTGGAGGATTTGCTTAAGTTTGGCCAAGCCATTCTGGAGCATAAACTCATCAAACCTGCCACTTTCAAAATGATGGTTACCCCCTCAGGTATCAAAAAGAGAGGCAATCCTTATGCAATGGGTTGGTTTGTTTATGGCCGCAAAGACCAACCTTCTGGGCTTTGTATAGGACATAGTGGCTCTCAATCGGGTACTTCTACCCAATTATTGATATATTTAGATAAAAAAATAGTTGTGGCTACTTTGTGCAACACCGCCGGGGTTTGGCCACAGGTAGTTGGTTTGACAGCTAACCTGGGGATCATGAATTTTTAGCATCCAATATTGATTACCATAACTTTACAAACCTTATTTCTATGAAAAATCATTTCATCATTAAAATAACCCTTGGACTCATTTGGTGGCAAATGTCTGCCTTAATTTTGCCTGACAATGCTTTGGCTCATCCAGTATCCGCATCCAAATCAAGGTCGGTTTCAAGCTCCGCTCCGACACATCTCAAAGCCAACTGTAAATCTCTCATCCACGCAATTTTGGCCAAGGATGTCGCTCAGGTAAAAACACTGCTCAAAAAAGTTTCGATCAACTGTGTAGATCGGAATCCTGATCGTAGAAAAGTAGCCGATTTGTATAAGTCTGGCGCCTATTACATAGAAGATCCCGAAACGCCTTGGGGCGCTGCAGCTCGGGTAGGCAATGTATCCATTGGGAAATTGTTAGTAGCCGCCGGAGCTGACATTCGCTTTCGGGGCCCAGATGATCCTCCCGCGCTTTTCATTGCCGCAGCTTTCGGTCGCCTGGAATATGTAAAATACTTATTGGGTTTAGGGCTATCACCCACCCAGATGACTCCTAACCATGGTACCCCATTAATTATGGCCGCCACTAGGGGGCGTACTTCGGTGGTCAAGTATTTATTGACCAAAGGTTCTCGGCTAAACTTTACTACTTCAAACCAAGGCAATGCACTCATTGCCGCCGCTAATAATGGGCATACCGAAACCGTCAAGTTTTTATTGGCCAAAGGAGCTGATATTAATCGAATATCGCCTAACCAAGGAAATGCACTGATTGTAGCCGCCAATAACGGACAAACCGAAACTGTGAAGTATTTGCTCGCCAAAGGGGCAAATATCAATCAAATATCGCCCAATCAGGGCAATGCACTCATTGCAGCCGCTAATAATGGCAATACTGAAACCGTAAAATTATTACTGGCCAAAGGGGCAAATATCAATCAAATATCACCCAACCAGGGCAATGCACTCATTGCGGCCGCCAATAATGGGCATACCGAAACTGTGAAATTCTTATTAGAAAAAGGAGCGAACATCAACCTAATATCACCTAACCAGGGAAATGCCTTGATTGCCGCAGCTAATAATGGTAATACTGAAACCGTCAAGTTTTTACTTAAGAAAGGAGCCAACATTAATTTGGTTTCTAACAATCAGGGGAGTGCTTTGATTGCGGCCGTGAATAATCATCATATCGAAACGGCCAAGTTTTTATTAGAAAAAGGGGCAGATCCTTATGCTGAAGCCCCAGATGGCAGTAATGCTTTTGAGGTAGCCAGGAAGTCCAGGCATCGCGCTATGATGAAGTTATTGAAAAAGTATACGAAATAGTATTCGTTACCCTTTTTACTGATGCTGTCTCATAAACTTACTGCTAAGGAATTTTCTTAAAGAAAAAAGCTTTTTGAGGTACTTTAGACCTGACAGGTTTTGAAAACCTGTCAGGTCTGAAAAAACTTTTACTAGTGCTCATTTTGAATGAGTACCCTTTTTAGGAGCAATTGTATTGCGGTTTTGGAGTAAATAAGATAACGATTTATCTTGGCTTTGAATTTTAAGTAATAAAATACAATTAGTTTGAAATATAAAATCGGGTAATTTAAGCGAGTATCGTTTCCCTCTTTTGGAGGGATTAAGGGAGGTTTTTGTGTTGATTATCAACATCTTGAAAATATAAAGCATCCATTAAAACCCCTCTCAGTCTCCCCACAAGGGAGAAGCTTTTACAAGATCGATATATTAAAAACTAATATGGTCTTCATACTTATATTCAGAAAATTCACATCACAAATGCGCACTAGCTCAGGATAATAAAAAAAGCGATTCCTTTTGTAGTAAAAAAGAATCGCTTTTTAGATTTCTGGCTTAAGCTGTATTGCTTACTTCGCAGATTTTAATGACATGGCTATTTTTTCTGCCAATGCCTTCATTTTTTTAGGTACCGATACCTTTGCTTGTACTTTACCCGTACGATGATACACGGTAAGCAATGGGCCTTGTTCGTTAATCGCCATAAAACCACCCTCGGTTTTTTCGGCTTTTGTAATGTTTTTAGCCATCATGTTACCCAAGTCTTTTTTGTAATCATCTACTGAGTTTACCTCTCCTACTGCCGGATTTACCGATACATTTACTTCAAACATACCACCACTTAGCACTTGCGAGTTGGTATAACCAAATTCTCCATCGGCTAATACTTTGCCGGCCTTAGGCACTAGAATGGTAAATCCAATGGTCTTGTTTTCGTAGTTAGTCAGCGCTATATCAGCTTCTTTTTTCTTTTCATCATCCGTATTTTTTTTCGTTTCCTCATTCGTGTTGGTAGTACTTGTTCCATCACCTTCTTTGGTATTGGAGCCCCCACATGAAGCAAAAGTAAACGCAGCGAATACGGTGAAAATAAAGATTAGCTTTTTCATTGTGTTGTTTTTTTTAGTTAGATAATGCATCAAAAGTATGGAATCTTTTAGCATCCATTCAGGCTTCTTTGTCTAAAAATTTAAATTATTTTTTTTACTTAAATCCGCTCAATTAAGGCCACTTGTCTCGCCATTCTTTCTAACTAAAATGCATAAAAAAATCCCAGACTTTACCTGCCTGGGATTTCTTTATTTTAGAGCGTGTTACTGATTTTTTATCTTACCACTGAGCCGTTTTGCATGGCTTCAGTAGGCGATACAAATCTCAGTTTGCCATCACTATCTTCAGCCATCAATACCATTCCCTGCGACTCAATACCTCGCATTTTGCGCGGCGCCAAATTAGCCAATACACATACTTGCTTGCCTACGATTTCTTCGGGGGTAAAATGCTGAGCAATTCCGCTTAATACAGTGCGAACATCTACCCCAGTATCTAGGGTCAACTTCAAGAGCTTATCCGCTTTTTTTACCTTTTCGGCGGCGGTAATGGTAGCTACCCGAATGTCTAACTTTACAAAATCATCAAATACGATTTCATCTTTGATCGGGTCTGCTCCTTTTTCTTCCTCCTCACCACTATTTGCGGCTGCTTCGGCTTTGTTGGCCTCATCAGTCGCTTCCAGTTTGGCAATTTGCGCCTGAATGGTTTTGTCTTCTATTTTCTCAAATAGTACAATGGCCTTTTCTATAGTTTGGCCAGCCTTCATGATATCAATACCTCCCGTTTCACTCCAAAGAACACAGTTTGGATTCCACTGAGAACGATTGAGCATATTGCGTAACTTCTCGGCGGTAAACGGTAAAAATGGCTCAGACAACAAGGCCAAGTTGGCTGCTACCTGTAAGCTCAAGTGCAAAATGGTCTCAATGCGTTGGGCATGTTTATTTTCACCTGATTTTTGGTCTTCTTTGTACAACAACCAAGGAGAAGTTTTTTGCAAATACTGGTTGCCCAAACGCGACAAATCCATCAAATGTGCTAAACCTTCGCGGAACTTATATTCCTCGATGGCTTTTCCGATTTTACCTGGAAACTCCGCCAAAGCATCGATCAATTCCTGGTCTTCAGGCTCAATGGTATTCAAGGAAGGTACTACGCCTCCATAATATTTATGGGTTAAAGCCACTGGGCGACGTACAAAGTTACCCAAGTTGTCAGCCAATTCGTTGTTGTTGCGCTTCTGGAAATCTTCCCAAGTAAACATACTGTCACTGGTTTCGGGGGCATTAGAGGTAAGCACATAGCGCAATACATCTTGCTTGCCCTCAAATTCGCGCAAATATTCGTGCAACCACACTGCCCAGTTTTTAGAGGTAGAAATCTTGCGCTCTTGCAAGTTCATAAACTCATTGGCGGGCACGTTTTCAGGTACGATGTATCCTCCGTGCGCTTTGAGCATCGCGGGGAACATAATGCAGTGAAACACAATATTGTCTTTACCAATAAAATGCAACAAACGAGTGTCTTCGTCCTGCCAGTACTTTTTCCATTCGTCTTTGAGCGAACCATCAGGGGCCTTTTGCTCAAAGTATTCTTTAGTAGCCGAAATGTAGCCAATGGGCGCATCGAACCATACATAAAGCACTTTGCCGTCAGAATTGGGCAATGGCACTGGAATCCCCCAATCCAAATCGCGGGTAATGGCCCGCGGATGCAAGCCTGAATCCAACCAAGACTTACACTGCCCGTATACGTTGGGTTTCCAGTCGTCTTTGTGCCCTTCCAGAATCCAGTCTTTGAGCCAAGGCTCGTACTGGTCAAGCGGCATGTACCAATGCTCAGTTTGTTTCTTTACCAAAGGCGCATCGCTCAAGGTAGAGCGTGGACTGATCAATTCATCAGGACTCAATGTAGTCCCGCAGTTTTCGCATTGGTCACCATACGCATCAGGGTGCCCACACTTGGGGCAGGTACCGATAATGAGGCGGTCGGCCAAAAACTGATTGGCGCTGGCATCAAAAAACTGCTCACTGGTTCTTTTTACCAATTTGCCTTGCTTGTGCAATTCCAAGAAAAACTCTTGCGCGGTTTCGTGATGAATTTTGCGCGAAGTGCGAGAGTAGTTGTCAAATGAAAACCCGAATTCTTTGAAAGAATCACGGATGATTTGGTCGTACTTGTCTACTACTTCCTGTACAGTGATGCCTTCTTTTTCGGCGCGAATGGTTACCGGGACTCCGTGCTCGTCGGAGCCACACACAAACATGACGTTTTCGCCTTTGAGTCGGAGATAACGAACGTAAATGTCAGCCGGGATGTACACTCCCGCCAAATGCCCAATGTGGGCTGCTCCGTTGGCGTACGGCAAGGCTGCCGTTACCAAATGGCGTTTGTATTTTTTTTCCGTCATGTTGTTGGTTTGCTTTAAATTTTTAGAATCTGTGAATTTTTTATTTGTTTAAATTTTTGAGAATAGTCTCGATATCTGACAGGTTTTATAGTACGGTCACTTAAGCTCTCATATTATTTCTCTGTTGAGATCTTTTGTCATTCTGAATACTAATTAACTTCGTTGAGCTCAGCATAGCAAAGCTATAGCTTCGGTTTTTTGTTGCCAAAATACACCCATGAAAAAGACAACTCAAGCAGGCATATTGTCACCCAGAGCACCGCGAAGGGTCTGAATGATGGACTCGTTTTTACTCAGATGCTTCGCTTTGCTCTGCATGACAAGTAAGATTCTCACAACTAAACCTAATGCTATCATCGGTTCTTTCTATCGTCAGGATGACAAGCCTAGGTTATTATTATTTGTCAGATTATGAAAAGTCAGAAAACTACACTAAAAACCTCGTCAGGTATACAGCAATGACTACCCTCTAAAGGTTTGATTTAAAATAGGTTGCAAAGGTAGGAATTTTTTGGGATTAAGCTAGGGGTAGAAGTTAAGTCGGTGTTATTTGTGGTATGATCACTCAAAGTATTCATTATCAATAGATAGTTTCAGAGCTTGTTTAAGCTCTGTTCAGCAATCAGGTCTTTTACGGTTTTCTTTAGCCCAAATGTTTTTCTTTTAAATCTTCTCGAAACTTTTCCATCAACGCCTCTCCCCCATCAATGAGGGCTTGGGTATGTCTGGAGGATTCTTCATCCACTGTCTCGTGTTTGAGGCTCCATTGGGCCATGGTAGTAATTATTGGTAATAGGTCTATGCCCTTTTCAGTTAGGCTATAAATATATTTTTGCTTGTGAGTGGCATCAGGCTGTTTTTTCAGAATTCCTTTCGTTTCCAACATATTCAAGCGATTGGTTAAGATATTGGAAGAAATTTTTTCGTCAGATTTGAGCATTTCTCTAAAATGTCGCTTGTTGCCCAACATAATATCTCGGATAATCAACAATGTCCATTTATCGCCAAATACCTCAAGGGCTAAGTTAATAGAGCAACCAGACCGGGGTTCTTTTATCATTCTATTTGTTTTTGTTTTATGATTATTTGCAAGTATAAACCATCTGATGCATTTTTGCAACCAGTTTTAAAACACAATCAGTAATTAATAAAAATAAACTAAGCAAAAATCAAATGAATCACATAACAAATCAAACCACTTTCACCTCTCAACAACTGCACGACATCTATGAAGCAGTATTTAGAGAATCCACTAGCCAGCCGGGTTTTTACTTTCAAGATTTTGGTAATGACATTGATTCTCCCACTTTTAGAAAGGTCATGGTTGAACTCAAACAGGGGCTTTCTAACATTTGTGAACTTCGCCTAAATAGACAGCTCAATTATCAAGGGATTGGTCGGTTTAATCACCAAAATTCCAGCAGATTTCACCGAGATAGCGCCCATATCCATTCTTTTCTCATGTTAGGCTATGAGCCTACCCAAGTAGACAGCAAGGTATATGTAGCGGATTATACCAAGTATATTGAACACCAAAATATATCATTGGAAACGTACTTTGACGGAAGTCAGGACCTGAATTCCATACATGATGACCAGCCATTGCTCCCTTACATTACCGAACTGGCCCCGTTTCCGAAAGATCATTATCGGTTATTGTTGGTAAATAATAGTAAATCGTTTGCAGAAAAAACCTTTGGTGTTTTTCATCGGGGAGAAGTGCTGCAAGTCATTGAAGGAGAGGATCGCTTGCTCAACTATGTCATGTTACAGCTCTGCGAAAAAGGGGTAGCTGATCAATATGACTCGTCTGCAATTCAGGATTTTATTGATACCACACAGGTAAATCGTTGATTTGAGTAGCTTATTTAATGTTTCATTTTCGAAGTTGTCCCGACTTTTTTGAAAGACATCAAATTACTCATTTATCAATCACAGAAAAAACATTAAAGGATTCCTAAATCTATAGAAATATACTTCCACTGATTGTAAAACCACTCACCCCTGTTTAAATCTATACTATTTATCCCCTTGTGGGTATTTGAGCGCAGCGTCACCTATAACGGTGAAAAGCACTCTACGAAAGGCTCTAAACAATACAGAGACAAGCCCTATATAATCATTTACCCGCTTCATTAGCCTGAAGTGGGTAAATACTTTTAGTCTAAACCCAAAATATGCTTTGTAGAAAAAAGCAGGTGTTATCTATAAGGTGTTGGCTCCTGTTGACATTCTTATCAAACCTTGACTAGTTTTGCAGATCAAACAAACGTTCAAAATTTTATAACATTAAGTGATGACAAAAAAAGTAACAGGAATTTTATTGCTACTATTTTATATAGCCACTACTACCTACGGGCAAACCAGCCCTTCAAAATCCGATCAAACAGGTAGTACTACAGTAAGTATCAAACGTAATAATGATCAAGAGGAAAAACTCCGTTTAAAATTAGGGGCTGACGTGCTCTTCTTGAGAAACTCAATGATCAATGAAGCATTACAAACGCAGTCATTTTTAGTCCCTAACCTTACTCTCGAAGTCAAGGGAAAGCGCTTTGGGCTCTATCTTAAATTAGGCGGTTTCAATGCTAAAAGTACGCTTGATACCACAATATATAATACCAACGAAGGGTCACTTACCCAGCTTTTTGCGAACCTGGGCCTGCTACAAACCCTTCCTATCAACAATCATATATCTTTTAGAGGCACCGCTGGACTTGGGTACATGGTAAATAATATGAGTGGATTTAATTCTAGCGACGACGGAGGACTTAACATCGACGTAAGTGTAGGCCTGGAGTTTCACACTTTTCCCATGCTTTCGTATTTTGTTGACCTTGGGTATCGGCATTACAGGCAGCCAGAATTCGGGCAACTGGGAGGGCTTACCTTGAGCTTTGGATTCATTATAGGGTCCAAACCCCAATAAACACCTTTGGGTTTAATTAATCAAAAAACGCTTAGCGATATCGTATAAATATACCATCAGGCTAAGAAAAAGTGGGGTAAACTCATCTAAAAGTGAATTTACCCCACTACAATTCCAACCCAACTTTCGCTCACGCTTTTAATACCTCACTTTCCTCAAAAATTATCGTTTGTTCTTCGCTCAACCCCAACGAAATTTCTAATCGAAACGGCATTTGCAGCAACAAGGGATTATTGATGATGATTTTGTGCTGGGCATTCGTGAGATTGTATATTTTAAATTGGGCTTGTTCTTCTGAAGTGGACTTGACAATCAATAAATAACCCACAACCATTGCTAGCTCAGGTACGGGTTGCATTCCTTTTATCAGGGCATAGAGCGCTCTTTGAGTCGTTAAGTCACTCACTTCTTTATTGGGTTGGGCCAGCTCAAGCGTGGCCACTAGTTGGGTTTGCCCATCGGCATAGCCAATCTTGTCGGCTTGGTTTTTTAGCCAGGACTCGCTTCTGATCGTAGGCTTCGCCAGTTTTGTTTCGTGGGCCTCAGTTTTAAACCGCTGCCAAAACTCAAAGACTTTGTCGGTATAGCGGTGTTCGTTTTGGTTTTGTCGTTGGGGATGATTTTTACGTGGTCGCATGATCAATATTTGGTTTGATGTTAAATCTATCTTCTAAAAAAAGCTCAAGGGTCATTTGAATTACCTTGGAGTCTGATCACTTTTTTGCTCTCGCTTGAGGGTAAGTCCTAACTCACCCACAAACAGCGCCAGTGTACGTTTGGCTTGCTCTATGTCTTCGTGGTTTTCGGTACCGAGATGTACAGTTAAATCTAGCTCAATGCCTTTGGGGGCGTAGTTAGTTTTTTTGGTAACTCTTTGGCGATAAGAACTATTGTAGGCATTATAAGTAGGTACTTTGTTTGTTTTAACACCATGAATTTGTAACCCAGAGATACGTTTTACTTCTAGGGGTACTTCTTTTACGTCAGTTAGGCTAACATCCAAACTTTTAAGGTTCTTTAGAGTATGTAACTCGTAAGGAATTTTGCTAATGGCAGTATCTCGTAAATTCAACGTTTGAAGCTTTAGTAAACAACCTATTTCTGGCGGAACTACCGAAAGGTCAGAATCACTCAAACGCAATACTATCAAGTTTTTCAAATGCATAATTTCGGCAGGAAGTTCTTTTAGACACGTACCATGCAATTTTAAAGAGTTTAATTGAGAAAGGTTCCCAATTTCAGGGGGCAACTCAGCCAAATCACTGGCATTAAGGTTAAGTGATTCCAGCTTAGAGAGACTTCCTATTTCGGGAGGTAATTCAGTTAAGAGTGTAGCATTCAAATTCAGTTCTTGAAGATTAGTAAGTTTACCTATTTCGGGAGGTAATACAGAAACCTTGATTTGACTGGCGTCTAATACCTGTAAAGCAGTCAAAGAACCAATCTCCTCTGGGAGGTAAGTAAGTTTAGTGTGGGCAAACCTTAGCGTATGAAGCTTCTTCAGTTGACCAATTTCCTTAGGCAGTTTCGCAATTTTGGTAAAACTCAAATTCAGCGACTGTAAATTGATACATTTACCAATTTCGGGTGGTAAAAAATGTACATCTGCATATTTTAAATCTATATTCTCTAATTGAGTCAAATTTCCTATCTCCGGAGGTAACGAAAGAATAGATGATTGGCTCAGATCAATGTTTTTAAGTGTTTTAATATTCGCAACATCTACTGGAAATCTTTGTGACTCAAAACCATACAATAATAAAAACTCCAGATGAGCAAAATGGTGCAAGTTCTTAGGAAACCGATTTGAATAATTTAGATTTAATGTTTTTAAATTAGTCAATTTGGTTGCCTCCTCGGGTATTTCTTCAAGCGCAGTAGTACTCAAATACAAAGTATGTAATTGGGAAAGTTGTCCTATCTCAACAGGTAACTCCTTAATCAATGTACTTTGCAAATCAATTTTTTCCAGATTGTGAAGTTGCCCAATTTCGGGAGGTAATGCAGTAATACAAGTATGGGCTAAATCTAGGTATTTGAGTTTTTTTAGCTGCCCAATTTCGGGAGGTAAAACAGCAATTTTAGAGGATCTTAAACTCAAGTGCTCAAGATTTTCTAAGCGCTCTATTTCAGGAGGTAAATGTGTAAACTTAGAATAATATAAGCTCAATGATCGCAAGTATTTACGTTCACGAACAATTGCTTTATCCGTTGCCTGAAGAAATTCTTCTAAATTTTGTTGGATATTAAACTTCTTTACTGAATCTGCCATAATTTGATCATTATTTTTTCTAAAGTTGATCAAATTCCACCAAAAACACAACAAGAAAGCACTATTCTGGAAGGTTCGTTAGTATTTGGGCTTCTTCCAGGGTGAGGGTTTGGTCCTCAGATAAGCCCAAAGCCATGTCTAATCGATGAGGTGTTTGAAGAAGTTGCGGACTGTAATGCAGTAACTTAAGCTGGGCTTCGGTAAGGTCACAAATTTTAATCAATGCCTCTTCGGGTGATTGCATCTTTAGAATCAGCAAGTTGCCAGCCAAAATGGATGCCTGTGGAACTCCAATCATAGAGGAAGCAAGCCCAAATAATAACTTTCTTAAATTGAGATCATTCCCTACTTCTTTAGAAGGATTCTCTAACCTCAAAGTAGCGACCAACTCCTGAAGCACGCCGTTTGCCTGTATTTTATGGCTTTGCTGTATTACCCAATCGTCTCTTCTAAACACTACTTCGATCTCTTTATGACTCTTTTTAGGAAAGTGAATACGCTTGAAGGCTTGAAAAATCTTGCTTAGGTAACGACGCTCATTACCCTCAGCCTTTTCTGGAATATTTCTGCGAGGTCGTGTCATCAGATTTGTTCTATTTTAAAGCCTAATTCTGTAAAAAACAAAGCTGTAGCATAACGTATTTTTTCTATTTCCCGTAAGCCTTCAGATTCCACGTACACATCCAGAGGAATATCTACCCCCTGGGGCGCTAAGTTTTTGCCAGTCCGTTTCATCCTGCTCTCGGCAGCTCCAGATTCATACAATACCAGCCATTCCGACCTTTGTTCTCCATCTACTATTACAGTTAAGTCTTCTTTAATAATTTTTAATGAGGGAAGGTCTTTTATCTCTTGGGGAATACTGTCAAAATGGGTCAGGCTTAGGTTTAGTTTTTTCAGGTTTTGCATTTGTCCCATTTCAGCTGGCAAAAAGGTAATGTGGGATGCGCTGAGGTCAATCTCTTCCAGGTTTTGCAATTGGGCAATTTCTACGGGTAATTGGGTGATGTCGGTAGCTGCCAATGAAAGTTTTTTTAGATTGGCTAAACTCGCAATTGATTTCTGAACCGCCACCAATTTGGTATGGCTCAAATCCAGCGATTGTAGCCTCGGAAGGGTGAAAACTTCGGGAGGTAATAAGTTAAATGAGGTTCCGCTTAGGCCTAAATATTCCAGGTGGGTAAGTTGACTTATTTCAGCGGGTAAAGTATCAATCTTAGTACTTCTCAGGCGTAAGGATTTCAGTTGAGTGAGATTTGCTATCTCGGGAGGAATTTCCTTGATGCCCGTATAGCTCAAGTCTAAAGATTGCAAATTTGACAAACTCAGTAGCTCCATGGGAAACTTATACAACAGGGTTCCTTGCAGGTTTAACTCCCTAAGTTTACCCAATTGTATGATTTCCGGGGGTAAGTCCTGGATCTGAGTATCTTGCAAATTCAACACCTGCAAGTTGGTGAGCTTCCCTACCTTGGTAGGCAGAGAGGTGAGGTCAGAAGCCCGTAAATCTAGGGTTTCGGTGGATTGTCTTCTCGATAAATCCAGAAAGTTATTCAAAAACTTGTGTAGCGACTGTTGGGTGTAAAATTTATAGGTTCGGCCCATACCTTGATCATGCTTATTTGAAACATTGTAGTTATTCAGAAAAATAATTTTAACCTAAGTTAACAAAAAAACTGGGCTACTATATCCAAAAACAATATTATTCCCCTTACTACATCTGTGGCAAGCACTTATACATCTTTAATCTTATAAACAGTCGTACAAAATTGCAATAGCCAATGAACAACATGTTTTTATCACCCATAAGTAAAAAATAATAAAGCCCCCGAATACTCCTAAAGCGCTCACTTAGGGATTAGTTCTCAATTTTTGGCGAAGTTCGTTGGCAGCCAGTTGATAAATGTCTTCTACTTCTTTGAGCAATAAGGGCATTTCGTCCAGATGTACTACTTGCTTGGCATAGCGCTGCAATTTTTCCAGGTTCTTTTCTGCTGATTTGATTCCTAAAAGCTTAAAGGTAGGTTTTACTTTATGTACTGCCAGCGACATTTCCTCCCATTCTTGTTGATTCATGAGTTGGTGCACTTTCTGAATATCGCCTGCCGTCTGGTTAAAAAACAAATCGGCGATGTCCATGATAAAACTAGAGTCTCCGATAGAAACCTCCTCGAGGTAACTCATATCAATATACGTTTCTTTCTTAGTCACTTGAGTCAATTGTACAATCTTAGCGTATAAATCTTCTTTCTTAAAAGGCTTTAGCAAGTAATCGTCCATTAATTCCAATACTCCCTCTTCGCGTTCTTGTCTGGTAACTGAAGCTGTAAGGCCAATAATGGGGGTAGTATCAGGAGGTACTTGCAACACCTTACGAATATAATGAGCCGCCTCAGTTCCAGTCATTTCGGGCATGTAGATATCCATCAATACCAAGTCGAAATGGGTATGAGTAGTAAACTCTTTGAATATTTCTATGGCTTGCTTGCCGTTGGGGGCTGTTTTTACCAAACAATTCCATTCTTGTAACACTTGTCGGGCAAAGAGTAGATTTACCTCATTGTCATCTACCAACAACACCCGCAAAGGAATCTCAAAAGGTGTTAAAATAGAGTGACGGAAATTAGGCGAATGCACCGCCGGAGTCAATAAGTCGGTAGCTAGTTTAAAGGGTAAAATAAAGTTGAAACTAGTACCTTGGTTGAGCTGGCTTTGTACTGTTATGGTTCCCCCCTGTAGCTCTACGAGCTGCTTTACAATGGTTAGGCCCAGCCCAGTGCCACCATACAAGCGGGTGGTATCTTTACTGGCTTGCTTGTAAGGCTCAAAAATATGCTTGAGACGATCTTCGGCAATGCCTATCCCGGTATCTTGCACTACAAATTCCAAATCAAAATCATCAGGTTGTTTTTGAGGCGCTCCTTCATCTGTACCATTTGAAGGCATTATACCATTGAGTGGTACTTCACCCTCCTCATTGACCACCCGGTTAATCGTAATATTTACCTCTCCTTTGCTGGTAAATTTGATGGCGTTGCCTACCAGGTTATAGAGTATTTGGGTAATACGCACTTTGTCTCCCAGTACTGATTGAGGCACCGATGGCTGAATGTGGGTATGTATTTCAATCCTTTTTTCGGTCAGGTTTTGTTTAAAACTCAGTATTACATTTTGCAGCAGCTCTGGCAAGTCTATATGGGTCTCCTCAAACTTCATTTGGCCCGACTCTAGTTTCGACATATCCAGCACATCGTTTACAATGGTCACCAAATGGTTGCCCGAAGACTGAATGGCCCGCAAATAGTCGGCCTGGTGGGGGTTGGTCATTACTTCCAGCAATAAATCAGTCAAGCCAATGATGCCATTGAGTGGAGTTCGTAATTCGTGGCTGATTTCTGCAAAAAAGTTAGTCTTAAATTGTTCTATCCGTTTAAGTTCTTCATTTTTGAGCTCCAATAATTCTTTCTCAAGTTCAATAGAACGATTCCTCAAAGCCAGGAATTCTTTTTGAATTGCAGACTCTTTGCCTTCTTGTTGAATTTGAAAAATATAGTCGTGGGCATCTGGATGATACTCAATCACCAACAATATGGTAGGCTTTTGGTTATCCAAAATACACTCTATACGACAATCCAATAGTTTAAACGGGGTATCGAGACCCGTAATGAAATGCTCTAATCGGGGAAAAGACAGCGGCTCATCGTGAGGTTGGAGCAGTTTCAAGGTATCTTGAATACTTTCCAAGAAAGGAAAAATCGGAAAGATAGACTGATGGAGATAGTCACTCAGATCAACCAATGTGTTACAGGTTTGCAACAAATGACCGCCTTTATCAAATAAAATAAATTGACAACGACGGGCCAAATAATGTGCTTTGTAAAGATCTAAGTTATCCATACTTAGTTATTTCGTTCTTACTTGCGGCTTGGTTTTGTTGAAAGATATTGCGCCTGAGAATTGAATGTTTAGTTTAAAATTAATGTTTTTAACTTTGAAAATGAAAACTCTTTTTGATTTTTCTATACCAAGTAGACTTTGGAAAAATAAAGGTTATATACGAATGAAAAAAAAATCATCTTATAAATTCATACCAGGGGCTTTGTTGATGCTGGTTATGGGGCTGGCTGCCTGCGAAAACCCAAACCAAACCACCAATGCTTCCAAAACCTATTTTGACCTGCGAGGTTTTATGCAAACGCAAATTACGTATTTGAAAAAAAACAACCCCAAGGTAAAAAAAACAATATTAAGTCAAGGCAAACCGATTACCAAGGAAGTAGCCATTAAAGATTGGGAAAAGGAGTTGCGTATGTTTGTCAATGCAGACATCAATAAAACGGCCTTGATTGGGACTTATACCATCAAAAAAGCAGGCAATACGGTCACTTATACCTCTAAGGAAAGTAAAAACACGGTGCAATCTCTGACTGTGGAAATGGATGACTCAAAAAAACAGGCCAAATCGGTAATCGTTGTAGCAGGCAATGAAAACTTGCTCTTTTCGTCAGGTACTCAGCTCAAGTTATATTGTAACAAAGCAGCAAATAATCAGTACCAAATTACCAGCTACGAAATTAAGGGATTCCAAAAAATTATTATGCGGGAAAAACGCCCTTACGAGATCAAAGCGAGGGTTTTGTCCGTGCCTAAAATAGGTTGACCGCTAAACGTCAATCTATTTATGTCAAGAAAAAACCAAGCATCTAAAAAAAGTACAAGCTT
>DMXI01000343.1:5050-38861 GCA_003483885.1 Microscillaceae bacterium | reverse complement strand
TTTCCTTGATTGATAATGTCATAGGTGCTTTTAAAGTGCTACAAGTATACAATCAAATTGCAGATTTTGCCAATTTGGCCTGATAACTTTTCGGTACTTGTGTACAAATCATATACATTACATCATATCAAAGAGATTTGTTTGTTTTAAGGATGAATTCAAGATTGTTTAACTTTCAGAATATTTTTCCCTAAATTCTTCCCACAATAATCCTTTCCCGTTTTACATTGAACTTGTTTAGGGTTTTTGCTTTGAGAACAAAATTAGAAATTTTGGGTGCAGGTAAGGCGTGAAAAGCAAGACAACATCTGGTAGATGTTGAGCCAGCCCAGCGGGACGCTGAGTGCTAAATGAGTATTTTCACAACGAAACCTGTGCCTAAAAGGACATTTTTGAATCATTTGAAGAACCGCAGCCCTTTAGGGCAAGCTCTGCGAAGCTAAATCTTAAACAAGTTCATTATCAAAGAAACCTATTTACAACTTTTCAAAAATAAATACATAATGAAGTACAGATTACTACACCTCGTGTTGCTGGTAACATTACTGCCCTCGTTGGCATTGGCTCAAAACTGGCACGTTCCTCCTCGTTTAGATTACAAAACCGTTCTTGAGTTTAGCGAAGGTCTCGCTCGGGTAAAAAGCCACGACGGCAAATGGGGGTTTATCAATACCCAAGGCAAAGAAGTTGCGTCACCCCAATTCGAAGATGCCAAAGATTTTTCGAATGGCATGGCCTCGGTAAAACTCAATGGTAAATTTGGCTACATTGACCGTACTGGCAAAATGGTCATTCAACCCCAGTACGACGAAGGTTTTCACTTTCGTAATGGGTTGGCCAAGGTACGCAAAGGTTTGTGGGGATTTATTGACAAAAGAAATCGCCCAGTGGTAAGGTTCAAATATGCGGATTTAAAATACCTCTACAATGGAGTGGCTGCTGCCAAGCTCCGGGGCAAGTGGGGATTCATCGATCGTAAAGACCGGGCTTTGGTAGATTTTAAATATGAGCAGGTAATGGATTTTTATGACAAAAATGCCCAGTGGACCCCTGTAAAAAAGAATGGCAAATGGGGCTATATTGATCGTACTGGACAGGAAAAAGCGCCCTTTATATACGATTATGCCTGGCCTTTCAAGGAAGGAATGAGTGGTGCTAAAAAAGGACGTGAATGGTTGTTTATCAATAGTCAGGGTCGTGAGATTACTAAAGCTATTTACAACGAAGCAGGTTGGTTTTACGAGGGCTTAGGCAAAATTCGCCGAGATGGCAAAAGAGGTTTTATAGATAAAACAGGCAAAGAGGTGATTGCACCTACATACCAATCGGTTTGGCAGTTTAAAGAAGGACTTTGTTTTGTAAAAAAAGATGACAAATGGGGAGCGATTAACAAAAAAGGCCAAATGGTAATCCCTCACAAATACGAGTTTGCGTACCAGTTTAACGAGGGCCTGGCCAAGGTAAAACTCAATGGTAACCGCGGGTTTGTAGATAAAAAGGGGAAGTTGATTTTTCCTTGCAAATTTGAGCAAGCCAGTGAGTTTGATAAGGGGTATGCGGTGGCCAAGCTCAATGGAAAATGGGGAATTTTGAAGAATCCGTTGAAGAAGTAATCCTTTATTGTATCCAGACTAAACGCTTCACGTTTTTTCAAAAAAACTCATTATCAGAGATTTATCATTTGTTTTTTGCGTTGCTTTGCTTGCGGGGAGGTGAACAGCATCGCGAGGGGACTGGCCTGTGGGCAAGCTTATGCTGTTCGAGCTTTTTTCCTTTATTTTTTTGCATCAAAAAATGAAGCCGCCGGAGGCAAGTGTAGCAAATAAAGCAAATGTTGAGTAAAAACGAAATATAACTTGCTGATTCACTAACTCTTACAAGGTTTTTGTAGTGCGTTTAGTCTGTTATTGTACCATCTACCCAATGATCTATTGATTGGATTTTTGGGTAGATGCTTCTTTTAGGGATCATTCATTTAATAAGATACGCAAATTTTTAGTAGAGATTTTTCGGTTAAACGAGGCGCTTCCCCGATGGAATCGGGATTTACAATTTGAAGGCATAGCCTAAGCTATGGCTGAAAAAAGCAACAAAATTTATACGAGAAAGATCACTCAAAATGCGTATACTATTTTGTGAACGATCCCATAAGGGCAAAATTCAGCTATTAAGCGGTGATAAAGACTAAAATCACCCTTTTACTTTTGCCTTTCTACCTGCAAAATAAAGTCTTTGATTTTTTGATGATAGGCAGCAATTTTTCTCAAATTCCGTTGTTGCACCTGATAGCCAGCGTGGCGTCGCCCCCCAGTATAAAAAGTACGCCCTAGTCCCAAGCCAGTAAAAAAAGCCGATACATAATAGCCATTAATAGCACTGAAAACACCAAAGGTGAGTGCGCCCAGGGTAAGTACACTGGAAGAAATACCCCGCCCTACTGCACCTGCGTACATTTGTCCCGCACCAGGGAATATCCACGAAAGCGTTTTGGCTTTTTTGATACTTTTAAAGGGCTTCTTGTCTACAAAACCATACAATTCATTGATGTCCTGCTCAAGCTGATGATCTTGTATATATTGGCTACATAGTACTTTGGCCTTGCCCCATTGGTAGGTTTCGTTGAGCGCCAGTATTTCTAAAAATGTAATACGCTTTACAGCATTAGAGTCCTGAATGGTAGTTTTGAGAATATCAATAAATTTTAGGCATTGCTTGTATTCCTGAACTAAGTAAGCCGTGAGGGAGGCCTCATACAACAGTAAATAATTGACCGAGTCTTGTTTGGGCAATACCTCGGCTCGCTCTATGGTAGCCTGGGCTTCTTTGAATTGTTTGAGTTGCTTATGGCAATAAGTTTTGTAGAGCAAAGCTTCGTTTTGTCGGGTTTTATTTTTGGACAAAAAGACCACTCGCTCGTATACCAATTGGGCTTGGGTAAGCTGCTGATTTTTAAAGAGTTGATGCGCTTCTTGCAAGAATTGTTCTGCTCGAAGTTCTTGCGATAGACTATCCTGAGCGCTAGCGAAAAACCAACCGCAAAGGAACATCCAAATTAAATAAAATCTCTTGATGAATCGTTTCATAGGTTTCTCGTTGCTGGAGCTTTACCGATAGGGCACTACCCCAAATATTACCAATATAAAAAATAGAAAATAACCCTCCGAAAATGATAAAACGAGGGCTGCGTACTCCGTCAATGAGCAAGGCTTCTACTGCCTGCGCACCCAAAAACAAGTTTTGTAGCATCAGGTTCAACCCTTGTTTGGGTTTACCCGCGTACATTTTGCCCGTACCAGGAATAATGGCCGAAAACAATCCAGCTACAAAGGCTGATTTTCGTGGAATTTTTTTGAGTTTTTCGTGGAGTACCAATAGCTTTTTTTGCTGAGAAGCAAACTGTGGATATTGATAGTTAAAAGACTGAGCTTTGTTGGTAAACGTCTCGTACTTTTTGTTGAGCAGGGCCAAACCTGCCAATTGGAAGTGATACAGCTCAGTCTTAAGCGGCGAAAGCTGCGTCAAAGGTAGCTTGATCAAGGCTTGGGTAGCAGCCTGGTACTGAGTGAGTTTGGCCAAGTCGAGGCTTTGGTAAAAGCGAGCCTGATCGTATTGAGCAAAGTCGGGAGCTACTTGATTAAAGTAATGGGTAGCGGAGTCTAGCTTTTTGAGATAATGATGGGCAAAACCCATTTCCAGCGCCAAGCGACTTTGTTGGTTGGTTTGGGTAAATTTGGTCTTGAGCTGCTGACCCAACAAAAGTACATTGTGATACTGGTTCTGCCGAAACAAGTGCTGCATAAAAGCCATTTCTTCCTCAAAAGAAGGAGCTTGAGAAGAAGCCGAGGAGTGACTCTGGGCAAATAACCAACCACTATGAAGTACTAGCAGCAGACCCACGAGACGATATTTGAAATAGGTAGTTTTCAACGACAAAAAATTAAAGTATCTGAGAAGTTTTACTTACCACTAAATTAACCACGAAAACAAGTAACTACTGCCATATACATAAATGGCTACCAAAATAATTTCGCCCACAAACAAGGCCATTAAAAACTTAAAAAAGTTCATCTTGATCGTGCCTGCTACATAACATACAATATCGGTAGGTACCAGCGGGAAAAATGCCCAGCCGAGTACATAAAAAAAGCCATACCGATGATTGAGACGGTTACGAACCGTTTGGATTTGTTTGGGAAAGCGACGTTGAAAAAACTGATCGAAGCCCATAAAGTTGGAAAAAAAGTAAACTACAGTGGCCGAAAATATAACCCCTAACATAGAAATGAGCAACACCAAATGCAGGTTGTCAGAGAAGACCAAAGATCCAGCGACAATCAATGGAGTACTGGGTACCAAAGCCAAACCTCTGATCAAACTAAGCAGTAAGTACACCAACAACATTTGCCCTCCAAATTGCTCCAGGAATTTTTGTAGTCCCTGTGCCGTAAAAAAGCCTGGGTTGTAAATGGCATACCCCAAACAAAACAAGAGCAACCCTATCCACAGCACCAGTAAAACAATTTTGGTTGTTTTCATAACCACAAATATACAGAAAACCGCAAGCCTGCCAATCCATTCAGCAATGGGACAAAACTAGTGTTGGTGAGGTTCATTTAGTAATACATCACGGATTTTACCCTTGGAATTGAAATAAATGGGGGAGGTTTCTTCTGCGGCACTGTGGGTACACCGACTGAGCCTATCGGCGGTGAGAGCAATGCCTTTGATTACGCCAAATTTTTTAATGGCGATTCGACTAAAGCGAGAACAACTCGTTTCGTATACGCAACTCGCCGATATTTGAGGAGAGATTACCTGTTGGTAAGTAGTGAGCAACCCTGAAAATGCCCAATAAAAAGGATTGATGACTTGGATAAAAGTAGGCTTCTTTTTTTTAGGATTCTTGTATAGTTCTTTCCAGGAGCGCAAGTCATGAGAAGGTTTGCTTTCCCCCAATAGCGTCAAATCAGTCTGTTTGTTTTGAGCCAGTAGGGGAGGGGTAGCAATCACCCCCAGCAACAAAGTAAAGATCATCAAAAACTGTTTCATAATTTCATAGTGAGTAGTTTACAGTTGGTAGTTCGTAGCGCCTGACAGCTATTGGTTTTTAGCTTTTAGTTGTTGGCTTTTTTGGCTGTTCCGTCATCCACTACCCATTTAAACCCTGTTTTGAGTGATTTTTAATTTGCTTACAATCAATATTTTACTGATTTGGTAGTTCGTAGCCTTGAGTGTAAGTTTCAGGGACTAATAGTTGATAAGCACTACCTACTACCCACTACGAACTACCTACTAAAATGCTACTTAATCTTCTCCAAATCTTCTACTCCTTCGCGGTCCGCTGCACCAATGCTCCAGCGTCCCAGCATTTTGTTGCCATTGATGGCGTAATTGACTACCCCAAAGCGATTGCCCATTCCCCAGCCTACTACTAAATAATCTCCTACTTTGATGCCCACACCCTTGGCATTTTGGCCGGCAAGATTCCAGTCTACCTGGTATACCGACCCAGTTTGTTGAATGATCAAGCTTCCGCTATAAGGTTTCGTTTTTCCAGGGTTATTACCTGTTACCTGATAAGTACCTGCAACTTGTCCCGCAGTACCTCCTGACAAGTTTTCGGTGCCAATGGTGCCCTCGGATTTGGCAGCCATCCAACGGCCCGACATTGTGCCATCCCCGTTCATTTTATAAGCCACTACTCCATAAGTACCACTACCCCAGCCCACAAACAAATGGTTGTTATTTCTGATGGCAATACCTCCATAGCTTCCTGCATTGGTGTTCCATTGTACACTATAGCCCTCACCCTTTTGGCTAAATTTGACGGCTCCTTCGTACGAATCTCCATTAAGGCTAAAAGATTTGGTAATTTTCCAGGTACCAATCAATGATACTTCCTGAGTCTCGTCAGTAGTTGTTTCAGTATTTTTAGTGCTTTCAACCTCGTTCACTTTGGTGGTCCCTTCCTGATTGCCCTCCATTTGCTCTAGCTTGTCTACATATTTTTTCTTGAAAGCTTTTTCTCGCGGATCGCGTTCAAAATAACCTTTCATTTGCAGTAATAATACCGCCATAGCGCCCAAAAAAAGCAAAAATGCCACTGTCCTTTTCATAGTGAGTATCTGTTTTGATGATTGAGAGTATGAAGATACTCAAAAAAACAAGAAAGTGGCGTGGATAAAGTTCTCAAATTGTGTCCTCCATGGCCATTCTGTTGCATTGCATGAGCATTTCTTGCATTTCGTTGCCTTCACAGCGCAGTGGGTCAATATTTTTAATTAACTGAGTACGTAGCTCAAACAGGACGTTGCGATCATATTTTTTAGATTGTTTTACCAAGGCTACTTTTGCCAAAGCCTCTTGTTGGTTTTGCTTAGGATTGAGCCATCCATTAAGTTCTGAGCACTGATGACAAATCCCTTGTTGATTGATCAATGCACACCTGTTGTCAAAAATGGTGGTCATTTTTTTGCGAGCTTCTTGTAGCAAATACTTGACAGTTCCTTCCGACTTATCCAAAATCTGCATCATTTCTTTGACCGAAAAATCATATATGTCTTTCAAAATCAAGGCAATTTGATGTTCTATCAACAGGGTTTTGCCCATGCAAGTAAAACAAGTATCAATATGCTCTTTGATTTCGTATCGCCCATACGCCGAAATTTGATTTACCTTCATCAAATTGGCTGCTAAGGTTTGATCACTCGTTACTAAATCTTTGGCCTGGGCAAGTACATCAGTTGTCCAGCGTTTTTGCTTTTTCAATTGGTTGTACGCCAGGTTGGTAGCAATTTGGAATATCCAGGTTTTGAGCGAAGATGCCCCTTTATATAAATGAAGCTTGTCGAAACTACGAATAAACGTATCATGGGTCAAATCCTCCGCATCGTTGCGATTGGCAGTTAAACGATATAGATAAGACTTGAGGGCTTCCTGAAACTCCGCAAACAGTTCCTGAAAGGCATTGATATCGCCTTGAAGAGCCTTCGTTAATACAGCATTTGTTTGTTTCATAATGTAAGGGTAGGTAAAGTGAGAGGTAAGACTTTTCTTACCTCCTGTTTAGGTCAGTTAATTAGCAGAAAGCCACTCGAGAGCCTCTTTTTCATTGGTAAAATAATGAGTAGCGAATTTTCCGTTTTCAGCTGGTTCATTTCTCACGTATGTCATCGCTTCTTCCGCCATAAGATAAGCTATTTTTTGTACGCCTAATTTATAAAATCGAGGATAGTGTTTTTGCTCCAGCCAAGTGCGATACTCTTCGGGTAATTGATAGGTAAAATTATGGGTATCAATTAGTAAGTACCTACTGGCATATTCAAAGGCATAGCCAGCATAGTTAGTACAAGCTTCCTGAAATTGCTCATAGTTTAAAGTGGATTGATCGTCGGCCCAACGAAAAGAGAGTATTTTTTGATTTTGCTCCAAGGCTAAATTGTACAAAGAATGTTGATAAACTGTCATCGTCAAAAATCAATTTAAAGTGAGATAATCTTGTTTTCACTCTTCTGACAATTAAGCCATACAAAACGGATGAAAATGGGGTGGTTTTTTTGAAAAGAAATAAAATGCAATAAGTCAATGTTTTGATAATGAGGTGGTTGTGGTATGAAAAAAATAACGATTTCAGAAAGGGTTCCAAAATCGTTACTTACTAAAAGTTGGGTAAGGCTAAGCGCTGAGCCACTCCAGAGCCTTTTGCTCATTGTCGAAGTAATTGACTTCAAAAGTTTGATTTTTGGGCGATTCATTGGTTTGCTGAATACTTACTTGAGTGAATAAATCTTCGGGTAATAACATCGCTTGCTTTTGCACCCCAATTTGAGGATATAGCGCAAATACTTTTTCGTCAAACCAATCTTGAATCTCGGGTACGACTACATAATTAAATAAGGAGGTATCGACTAACAATCTTTGAGGGCGGCATTTTTTAATGTTTTCCAGCCAAATGTTGACTTGTTCTTTGAAAAGGTCGTCGTTCAGGTTTTGGTGGTCAGATTTCCACCGAAGGATGTACAAAGAATCTTCTTCTTGAAAACTCATTTGAGCAAACTCTGTTTCAACTAAAGACATATGGTTCGTAATAAAGTGAAATGAAATAAAGAAACGATTGGAGGTACTGATATAATCAATTATAGGAAAGCTTTGTTTGGTGAAGAAGGGGGGAATCTGGGGAATAATTTTGAAGATGTAAGAGAGGTATAAGAAAACCAGACATTTGTTTCCTTATACCTCACTTAAAGTTTAATGTCCAGTCCTGATGGTAGGTTGTTCGGAGTTATCTTGTTGAAACAGTTTACGTTTGCCAATCTTAGAGCCAGTCATTCCATAAAATACCAAATAGATGTAACAAAATATCACGATGGCAAAGGAGTTTTGGACACCAATATGGGGCAAGTCTGCCATTTTTCCTTGCAAAGGAGGTACAATGGCTCCTCCCAGAATCATCATCACGAGTAGTGAACTTCCTTGGCTAGTATATTTGCCCAAGCCATCGATGGCCAGCGTAAAAATATTGGACCACATAATAGAATTGAATAAGCCAATGGCAATAATCGTCCACATAGCCAACTTACCCTCAGTACGGATAGAAATGCTCAATAATACAATAACAATGGAAGCAAATATCATCAAGGTGCGCCCCGAAGAGCCTTTACCCCACATAAAAGCGGCAAAGTTTAAGACCATGAAGCCCAAAAACGGCCACATATCTTCGAGCGGGATTATGGTAATTAATTGACCGTCTACAATACTTTGGCCAGCAATGAGGTAAATGGTAAAAAATGCGGCCAGGGCTACCAAAATCATTAAACCTGTTTGCTTGACCGTATTTTGCATTTTGCTCAAAGAAATGGCTCCCAAAAAACGCCCAATCATAGCCCCACCCCAATAAAAGGCCAAATACTTACCTGCGGTTTTTTCGCCCATATTGGCAATGTTTTCCAGTCCCAGGTATTGGATAATAATGCTACCAATGGCTACTTCGGCGCCTACATATACAAAAATGGCTATCATCCCCAAAATAAGATGTGGATAGCGCAATGCTACAGCGCGTTTCTCGATCTTTTCGCTCGCAAAACTGGGCAATTTGATAAACCAAATGATAGCGGCCAATGTCCACCAAGCCGCAGCTAGCCCCAGGTAAGGTAGTTTTACCGAATCGGCGTTCTCGAAAGTACCCTGAAAAATCAAATAAGCGCCAATAATAGGAGCCAGGGTAGTTCCCAGGGAATTGAAACCTTGCGAGAGATTGAGACGGCTGGCGGCAGTATCGGAGCTACCCAAAATGGCTACATAAGGATTGGCGGCGATTTGCAAAACGGTAACCCCCGAGGCCAGTACAAACAGAGCCCCCAGAAAAAATGGATAACTTTTGTATTCAGCCGCAGGGTAAAACAAGGCACAACCAATGCCTCCAATGACCAAGCCAATGATAATCCCATTTTTGTAGCCGATTTTGGCGATGGGGTCGCCCCGAAGCACCGAAATGATAAAGTAAATGAGCGAAATAATAAAAAAGGCTCCAAAAAAAGCGGTTTGCACCAGCATAGATTGAAAGTGCGACAGCGAAAACACGCCTTTGAGATGGGGAATCAATATATCGTTGAGGACGGTTACAAAGCCCCACATAAAGAATAACATCACCACCACGCCAAAGGCAAAGCGGTTTTTTGTAGTGTTAGTTTTCATATAATTTTATGGCTTTATTGTTAAATGATCAAGTGGTTGCATAATGCATTGCGAAACCATTTAACCATTAGCGAAGCGAAACAATTTAGAGCTTGTTTAAATTTTGTCTTCGGAGTTAAAAACGATGTGTTTTTTGTTCTGATGAAGTACATTTTTAAGTGAATAGCTAGAGCTATTGACGCAAAAATTACTAAAATCAGGGCATAAAAGACGCGTTTTGAACCTAGATTATAATTTTTAAACAAGCTCTTAGAGCTATTTCTTCACCCAATAATCTGCATCAAACATTTTGTTCTTATCTGACTGATACAAGGCATAGTTGAACCCTTTGTGGATGCAATAAGCCCCGTGATTTCCCTTTTTGTCAATAGCCAAGTATCCAATTTGCATATCTTTGAATTGCTGTTTGGCTACAATGCGTCTTACGCCCTCTTCACAAGCCTCTTGGGGAGTGTAACCTTGGCGCATGAGTTCTACAATCAAGAAAGAACCCAGGGTTTTCATGACCGCTTCGCCTAGCCCGGTGGCACAAGCACCACCTACTTCGTTGTCTACATAAAGCCCTGCACCAATAATGGGCGAGTCACCTACCCGACCACGCATTTTGTAGGCCAGACCACTGGTAGTACAGCCACCCGAAATGTCGCCTTTTTTGTCAATGGCCAGCATACTGATGGTGTCGTGGTTTTCTACATTGATGATGGGTTTGTACTGTTTTTCTTTGAGCCATTTTTGCCAATCTTCCTTAGATTTTTCGGTCAATAAGTCCGTTTTTTTGAAGCCTTCGGCCAAGGCAAATTGTCGAGCCCCTTCTCCCGCCAACATCACATGCGGTGTTTTGTCCATCACTCGTCGCGCGACCGATATGGGGTGTACAATGTCTTCCAGAAAGCAAACCGAACCCGCATTGCCAGTTTCATCCATAATGCAGGCGTCCAAAGTTACGTGCCCATCACGGTCGGGAGCCCCACCAATACCTACGGTGGTTCCTTTGGCATCAGCTTCGGTTACCCGCAAGCCTTTTTCTATAGCATCTATGGCCTTGCCACCTTCTTGCACCACTTTCATTGCTTCTTCGTTGGCGGCTAGTCCGTGGTACCAGGTAGATACCACAATGGGCAAAACTGCCTTAGAAGCGGGATTGTGTTTTTGCTTTTTTTGACCTGCGTTACCTTGTTTTGTGGAGTCCTGGCCTTTTTGTTCTTGTGAAGTGCCTTTTTCCTGACAACTCACTAAACCCAAACCAGCGGCCATGGTGGCCAACATTCCTTTATTGAGAAAATTTCTTCTTGAGAACATATATTACATTGTTGTATTGTTCCATTGCTAAATTGTTGCGTGATATATCACCTAATAATTTAGCAATAGAACAATGAAGCAATAAAACCATTTATTCAATTATAATTTCATCCGCAAAAATCCAGGATTTACCTCCTGCGCCCAAGTGCCACTCAGGTACCTCACCTCGGTTTTTGGCAATAACCTTAAGGTAGCGGCCTTTGGTTGTTTTATTCAGCACAAAGTCTTTGATGACCACACCTTCTGCTTTTTCATCCACCGTATTTTTCACGCTACCCAATTCTTCATAATTAGTCCCATCATTTGACACCCAAAAGGTAACCGAAGCCGGCATAAACACCCACGAACGTTGCTCTTGCAAGAAGCCCATGGCGATTTTTTTGATATCTTGGCTTTTACCCAAATCTACAATGGCCTCTACATCTTGCCCCTGGTAGCCTTGCCAGCCACCCAGTTGGTAGTTTTTGCCTCCCCTCAAAAAGTCAATCAAGGTAGTCGGGCCGTCCGCCGCGTATTGGTTGGCATATTTGCTATTGAGAGTGAGTTTTCGTCCCGCGATAATCTTAACGTACTGTGTTTTGATAGTATCGCTAGATTGACCTTTACGTTTGGCAAAAGCTTGTATCTGAGTGGTTTTGTCTACGCTAAAAGGTTGGGTGTATTTCTGAAAAGGCTGCCCTTCTACTGAATAAAAGACTTCATCTACCTCAGGCAATTGGCCAATTTTAACCTCGGCCTTATTTTCAAAAGTAAGTGAACCTTCAAAATAAGGGACAGGCGTAATGGCAAATTCCTCGATACTGGTAGTAGGCTGATGTTCAGGTTTGTTACCCCAGGCTTTATTAGGAGTTTCGCCCATTTCAAACACCAGTTCCCCACCGTCCATAATGGCTTGGTGCTCTAAATAAGTTTTGGCGTAGGGCTTGCCATTCAAAGTAGCCGATTGGATGTAAATGGCCTTTTCAGATACCCCATTGGCCTTGATGGTAAACTTCTTCCCGTTTTCGAGATTGATTGTGGCTTGAGGGAAAACTGGAGTACCAATGACATAATAAGTTTTGGTAGGAGTGACAGGGTAAAAACCCATCGCACTCATCACGTACCACGCTGACATTTGCCCGCAATCTTCGTTGCCCGAAAGCCCATCAGGGGCGTTGTTGTACAAAGTACTGAGAATTTGGGCAACCTTGCTCTGGGTCTTCCAGGGTTTGCCCACAAAGTTGTACAAATACGCCATATGGTGGCTAGGCTCATTGCCATGGGCGTATTGCCCAATCAAGCCCGTGATGTCGGCTTGGTTGCGCCCACTGGTTTTCGAAGAAGCCGAGAACAAATTGTCCAACCATTGATCAAGCTTGGGTTTGCCTCCCAGCATATTGGTCAACCCGGTAATGTCTTGGGGTACATACAAACTATATTGCCACGAATTGGCCTCCGTAAAATTAAAGTTGACCTCTTCGGGGCGAAAGGGCTTCATCCAGCGATGATTTCGCTTGCCGCGCATAAACCCCGTTTTGGGGTCAAAAATGTGTTTGTAAGCCTGGGCCCGCTGCATAAAAGTACGATAATCATCTTCTTGTTTCAGGTCTTTGGCCATTTGAGCGATGCACCAGTCGTCGTAGGCATATTCCAGCGTTTTGGAAACTGATTCTGATTCATCTGTAGCCGAAATAAACCCTTGAGCTTTGTATGCATCCAACCCAAACTGGTCGTGGGTGGCGCTGGCTTTCATGGCTTCAAAGGCCTTATCCGCAGGGAAGTTTCTAATGCCTTTTTTGTAAGCATCGGTAATCACAGGCACCGAATGGTAGCCAATCATACAATTGGTTTCGTTGGCGGCCAACTCCCACACGGGCAACAACTTACCCTGCTCATATTGTTTGATAAAGGTATTGACGAAATCGTTGGTGCGCTTTTGCTGGATAATGGTGTACAGTGGGTGAGCAGCCCGATAAGTATCCCACAGCGAAAACACGGTGTAGTAATCAAACCCTTCAGTTTGGTGAATTTGGTCATCGCGTCCCCGGTATTGCCCATCTACATCATTGAATACATTGGGGGCAATCATGGTGTGATACAACGCGGTGTAAAAAATCGTTTGCTCTTGTTTGGTGCGTCCTTCTACCGCAATTTTAGATAATTCGTGGTCCCAGGCATTAGCCGCTTTTTGTCGGAGGCCATCAAAACCCCAATCTGGAGCTTCAGTTTCCAGGTTTTTGCGTGCACCCTCGATGCTTACTGCCGAAATCCCTACTTTTACCAGCACTTCTTCGTTGGCTTTGGTACTAAAAGTAAAAGCGGCTTTGAGCGCTTTACTAGTGGCTTTTTTAGCATCTATCACTTGACCCTCTTGCTCAATTTTGACTTTGCTAAATGCTTTGGAAAATTGGGCCACAAAATATACGTGCTGGTTAGTTGCCCACGCCTTAGACTTGCGATAACCTTGTATTTCGCGGTCGTTGATTATCTCTATATGGCTGTCAATTACCTTGTCGCGGTGTACCAAATCCAGCATGATATTGCTTTGGGCACTTTCAGGAAAAGTATAGCGATGCATGCCCACTCGGGGAGTAGTAGTAAGTTCGGCTTTTACCTTGTAATCATCTAACTGCACACTGTAATACCCTGCTTCGGCCTTTTCGTTGTCGTGGCTAAAGGCCGAACGATAACCTGGTTTGCCATCGGCTCCATTATGGTACCTTACTTCGCCTGTGGTAGGCATTAGTAAGATGTCACCATAGTCGGATACTCCAGTGCCGCTCAAGTGAGTATGCGAAAATCCATACACGTATTTGTCAGAATAATGGTAGCCCGAGCAGCCATCCCAACCGGTCAGTCGGGTATCGGGACTGAGCTGTACGAGGCCAAACGGCACCGTAGCCCCCGGATAAGTATGCCCGTGCCCACCCGTACCAATAAACGGGTTCACAAATTGGCGATAATCTTTACCCTGATAAGCGGGTACTGTCCATTGGCGAATGGCTGGAGTTTTGGTATTGACCGTTTGTTGCCCTTTTATCTGTTTGTTGTCATTTTTGTTTTGTTGGGTGCAAGCTCCTCCCAAAATGAGACTGACCCCAATGATACAATGCGTAAAAAATTTCTTCATAGGCTTAATTTTTTCGATTTAGTAGCTAGCAAGCTTGTTTACCTTTTGGTTGTAAACATAGTAAATAAATGGGGGATTTTTGGATAATTGGGGGATGGGGTGAAAGTTTAGGTATAGGCTATTCGTCGTTTAGCTTGCGTAACTACGAATTTTATATAATGCTTCGTTTGTAACGAAGCCTGCGAAAGCAGGATAAGGCTTGCTGCGCAAAGTTAGTTTTCAACTAACTAATCATAATTGCTTCTTAGTTTAAGCGAAGCGAACTAAGAAGAACTGCTGCTAATTTGTCATTCTGACGGTAGGAAGAATCTGCTTGAATAACAGGGAGTAATAGGTTACCAACTGATCCCTCTTTCATCGGGATGACACAATCAAATGTTTGTTAGTCAGTGTATTATACAATTAATAAGGGTTTCGCCAAGATTCTTTAATGCCTCTAACTCTATCAACAAAAGTATTCTCATTAATTTCATCTGTGCCAAATCGCTCCGTAAATATGATGGTAATCTTTTCCATCCAATTGCTTTCCTCGGTGGGGTTCATTCCTTCAGCAATTAATACATCTTCGGCAAATTCAGAGGTGCTATAATATTTTTCTTTACTGATCCTTTCGCTATCCCCAGCAGGAATGCAAAATCCCCAGATTACACAAAGATCATATAGCAGGTATTTTAGCTCACGCTCCATTGGAGGAACATCTCTTTTAGGTTTGTATCCCATATTTTCTTTTGGTTTGAGGTATTGTTGTTTGTGTTGTAGGCTTAGTTGTAAACTAAATGATGGAAGGCTATTTTTTTATTCACTTCATCTAAACTAAGAAGAAGTCATCATTTTATTTCATACATTTAACAAATACTAAGTGATTATTAACTTTTAAATTTCAAATCATGATTATTAAAAACTTCCTGCCTTTTTTGTTTTCTATACTATTTCTCGTGGCTTGTTCAACAGATGAGCAGTCTAATGGTAAGAAAACAATGTTTGATGTTGAAAGCTCTAAGACTAAAGAACATACCAGAATTCCCAGAAGTAAAATTTTTGCGATTATCCCTGATACATACAAGTTTGATAAAAAGGATAACTTATATCGCAAAGGTGGTCAGCAGTATTTTACAATGATTGAAGGGGTTGGAATGCAGAAAAAACGGATTGAAGCTGATAAGTTAGAGCAAGTAATGAAAAATATGTTGATTGGTCATGCTGGCGATATCACATTTTATGAAAAAATCAAAGTGAATAGCTATACAGGAGCATATTTTGAAGGAGGCTTTCAGGAAAACGGTGCCGCAAGTATTGGAGTCTGGTTCGGGGATGATACTTTTTGGGCCGCTTTTGTAGGTGTATACCCCGCAGACGATGAGCAAGAAAAAATAGACTTATTAAATATTTTAGCGACGCTATACTACGACGAAAAGTTTACGATTGATCCGAATGAGTTTAGTGACTTTACTTTTGATTCGTCTATTTCTGGCTTCAAGTTTAATACAGTAAGTGGGGAACGACTTGTTTATACACCTACTGGCAAAGAGACCAGCCTTTATGAAGTAGAAGCCTATTTATCTTTCTCTTCAGGACCAATATATTCAGAGCTTGCTGGTGAAATAGCGTTAAGAAATGTTTTATTAAATATGTCAACTTTGGGTATTACATTTCAGTCAAAAGATTATAAAAAGGTCAAATTAGGAGAAAGAACGGCATTATTATTAGAATCTGAGATACAAGAAAAGGAACACAAACAATTTCTCTATTCTATACTGATCATAGGCAGCGAAAGAAGTGTCCTAATGTATGCGGTATGTAATCTTGATCAATTAGAATCACCTAACGATCTCAAGAAATACCGTGAGATATTCCATAAAACAGCCCAATCTATCAAGTTTTAAACATTCTATTCCCTTGCCAATGTGTGCTAGTGTGAGCTTTCTATCTAGCACATATTACAGATGATATATTTGCTAATCCATTGAACAATAGGGTTTTATATTAGTACAGTATATGATAATAGTAAAAACCAAAGTCATTGTTACGTTCTATGAGGGCTGAAAAGATAAAATATATTGTTCCACTTCTTTTTTTGTTGTTTATCTTATTGATACCTGGCGACCCTAATAAGAAAGGAATCGTTAGAGACATTAAGAGTGGATATGAAGGAAAATTGATAGACAGTCTTTATCATCACGGTTCTATATATATTGTTCAGGCTAAGGATACAATGTATAGATTGTATTTAATGGATGATTCATTTACGAATCATGCAAGAGTAGGTGATTCTATAATTAAGTTTAAGAACAAAAATGAATGTTTGATCATTAATCAAGACAAAAGGATTAGGGTGAAATATACTTTTAATCCAAGTGGTTATATTGCAAATGATTGATGTTTTTCCGCTATCTGGCATGCATTTAAATACCTGTTAATGTATACAAGCGCCCCGATGAACCGATTCATAATTCCGATATATCGGAAGGGTTTTCAATTTGTAACGCGGTTTTAAAGTTTATCAAATAATGATATGAGTAGGTGTTTTTGAAGATTGCATTACAAATGCTCGTAAAAAAGGTGCGCATTGCAAATGACGCACCAGCTGAGACTTCAAACAACCCCAAAATTCCCTATCTTTACCTCAAAAATTCTTATGCCCGAATTCCAAACCATCACCCAAGCCTTTGAGTGGTTTTTAGAAAACATTTACCCTGATTTGCCAACGGAGCGAAAAGCATTGATAAGAGATGCGAAGTATGCTTTTTATAGTGAGACGCGTAACATCTCTACCAAAAAAATGAAGCGTATTTTGGAAGAATATACCAATTATGAGAATGTTCATCGCTTAGATGATGGTAAATAAGTTTTGTCGTAAATAATTGTTATTTACCATAGTTATCTTGTATACTTGTATGTCTTTTCGGGTGAAAAGATAGCCCAAGAGGTTGTTGATTGGCGTCTCACCTCAAGGGCTTGTGTCAAATTAAATATTTAACAGTATGCAAGATAATACGCGCAAGGCATTGGGTGCAAACAATGCGACCGTTAACGGCATTCCCAAAAATATAGAAGACGTACTACCCAAAGGTTTTGTACCGCAAACTCCATTGCCCGATACCCCCTCAGTTACTTTGTTTGAAGAAAGCCTTCGGGCCCGCCTCGAGGCCTTTTCGCTGGATGCCCAAGCGGCTTTGGAGCATTCTATCCAGACTGATTTGGCTACCCTACAAGAACAACTCGAGCTCCAACAAATCCAACTACGTTATTTGCTCAATGAAATCCATCTGCTGCATTGGTTACAGGAGATGAAGCGGTGATTTTTTTGTCACTCTGAGTTTGAGAAGGATCAGTAGGTACCCAAATACTTGTGGTTATACCAGCTGATCCTTCTTTCACCAAGAGGGCAAGTACGAGCAGTAAAACACCCGCTTACTTTTGCAATAGGTTGAAATAATTATTTGGCAAAAAAAAACTTATCTTGTTAGTATCATCCAACAAGTCGTTCACTAATATAAGTTTATGTGTTCGTGAATATCCCAGTGTTGCGCCAACACCCACAAACATAAAACCTATGCACGCGAAAACAACCACCACACAACAAAACAACCAAGAGGCTGCCAAACAAACAAAAGAGCAACCATTTAAGCTAGGGCAGGGGATCGTGAGTCCCCAAAGCAAACATACGCCTATACAAGCCAAGCAGCGCCCTATACAACGTAAGCACCAATATGCCCCTATACAAGCTAAACAAACCCCTGTACAGCGCCAACAAAATACGCAACCCAAGCACGACCAAGGATTGCCCAAACCACTCAAGGCAGGGATAGAGCAATTGTCGGGCTATGCCATGGACGACGTAAAAGTACACCGCAACTCTGACAAGCCCGCCCAGCTCAAGGTGCATGCCTATGCCCAAGGCTCCGACATACACTTGGCTCCAGGACAAGAGCACCATTTGCCTCACGAAGCTTGGCACGTAGTACAACAAAAACAAGGGAGGGTGTCTGCCACCACCCAGCTTAAAGGCAAACAAGGTGTGGCCATAAACGATGATGCTGGGCTAGAGCGCGAAGCCGATGTGATGGGCGCCCGAGCAATGCGTCCCAATGCTGGCCTTACCAATGCCACAGTAGCCACACCAGCATCGCCGCAGGTGTCGAACACAGCTCCCATACAGTTAAAAAAATATGTACAAAAGGGCAAACGGGTTTTTGAAAGAGAAGATGGGTATAAACTAAAACGGGGAGAAAAAGAAATAACTAAAGATGAATACAGGGCATATCTTGTAGCAAGACATGGACCTCAGAAAGGTGAAAAAAAGAAAGCCCCTCGAGTGCAAGGGGTTATACCCAGAACTTCGGGTAAGAAAAAGGGTAGGAAGAAAAAAAAGAAAAGTGGTAGAGCAAACCAACAGGTACATTTACAAGACATAGAACTGAACTACCGGGGAATGAGTGTAAATAACATTAAAAACCTACAGGATGGCGACTCAGATGACCCTATTTTTACGGTACAAAACCCTGACGGCAGGGCATCGGCGGTAGAGCACATTGTAGACGATGCCATGGATTCACCCTACCTTTCGTTTGAAAAAAACACCTTGGCCGTGAGTGCGGGCAAATATGCTCCCAAGCCTGTAGATCGACACAATCGCCCTCTAGGGGTGCGTATCCTAAGTGGAGGATTTTTGAAGCAGGAAAAATCGTATGTGGAAGATGGGTGGGATGAATATGATGTGAGAGATCGGATTGGCCTGGTGGGAGGGATTTTGCCTCAACGTAGCGATGAAGATTACTCTACCCTAGAACTAGCTAGTCAGCTAGTAACTCCCGCCCCAACAGGAGAAAAACAAAGAGCCAAAGAGAAAAGGCTGGAAAAAGACAAAAAAGCCCGTGACTTGGCAGTGGCCGACGAGGAGGTATTGGTAAGACCTGGGCCTGATGGCATATCGAGGCGACAAGTACCATTTTTGGCAAGAGTAAAACGAGTACCTCAAGAGTATTACCAGCGTCATATTATGAACCAAACCCCACAGAAGGCTTTGGGCTTTTTCAATGGCTTGTACTATAAGTTACAGCTCGATAGCCGCAGCGATGACGCCTACAATTTTAGCTTTAGTTTTGACCCCGAACTCGCCCGAAGAGATGATGAATCGGATGATGAAATGTCAGACATAGAAGACCTGGACTTCGATTTTGACCGAGACATTTCAGAAGAGACATCCAGCGAATCTACTCCAAAACCAGTTAAGAAACCAGTATTAAGGCGAAGAGTACCTGCCGACTTTCTGGCTGAGGCCATTCGCGAATATATTAATAATGGGACGGCAGTACCACAAGGCCCAGGACAGAACCCTGATGCTTTAGACTTGGCTGCTATGGAAGAACAGGCTGTGAGTAAGAAGGAAAGCAGCAAGAAGAGTAAGGGTAAGAAAAAGAGTAGTAAGAAAGATAAAAAGAAAGCATATGTAGAAGAGGCAAATTGGGACATTACAGACTATGGCGCAGGGGGAGATTGTTTGTTTTATTCGCTGAGTGCTTCTGGTAACTTGCGTACTGCCCAAACACTACGCGAAGAAATAGCACTTTATCAAAGCGATAATGGTCTAATACAGCAGGGCTTTGTAGATGCAGAACTTACCAGTTTACTTGAATCTAGTCCTCACCCTCAACTAAGTGCACTAGCCGCAGCAAGCCAGGGAAGGCAAAATATATCTACATCTGCTTATCACCGGTTAATGGCACACCAGGGAACTTGGGGAGGCAGAATGGAGGTACAATCCTTTAGTGCACTTCGAAACACCACTGTGTATGTAATAGAGTATACGGGGTTAATTACCCAATATACCAATGGTAACAATGGGGTTCACATAGCCCAATTGCCTGTGAATGCTTTTGCCAATGGTGTAGTGCTTTATAAGACAGTAGGCCATTGGCGTAGGGTCAATGGTCCCGCAAATGATGATGGGTAGTCATTTGTTATCCTGAGTACGCAAAGGATCAGTTGGTGCCCCGTTTGTGGTTGACCTAACTGATCCCTCTTATCAGGATGACAAATGAAAGGCTTGATACGATTGCCAAGACTTAGAACAAGAGTGTTTGTAATGAAGTCCATAACGGCAGGGTAAAACTTACTAATTTCTTTCGCTTGCAATGAGAATAGCTGAGACGGAGTTAAAAATATGATAGTGTTGGGTGCGATTATTCAATTTTAACTCCAATTACACACACATCATCAATCTGTTCTAGTGGGCCTTTCCAATTCTCGAAAGTATTAGAAACGCGTTGTGTTTGTTCAGCCATTGGTAGCTCGTTTAGTGCTAGTAATGACTGTTTGAATGGTTTACGTTTGAACTTTTTCCCTTTTTCTCCCCCAAATTGATCCGCAAAACCATCTGTGGAAAAATAAAGGCTATCGCCTGGATAAAGCGCTATTTCTTCTTGAGTAAAATCTTTCATCACCGGATAAAGGCCTACTGGCTGCCTATTGGCTTTGTATTCTATAATAGAAAGGTCATGCTCAGTAATCGTATTTGGGTTTTCTTTTTGGGCTTGGGTTAATAATTCGGTTTTACGGACAATCCATAGAGGATTGTTAGCTCCTGAGTAAATCACTTTGTTGTCTTTAAAAGCGCAAAGGACAATGTCCATACCGTCTTGCACCCTTTCTCCGCTTTTGGCAAAAGTTTCTATGACCAACTCTCGGGTTTTGTTGAGTATTTTGGCAGGTGATAAAATACCAAACTCATTGACAGACCGGTTCAAGGCGTTGGAACAAACCACACTTATCATGGCTCCAGGTACCCCATGGCCAGTACAATCTGCCGCCGCCAGATACGAGGTGCCATCTAAATGCTCAAACCAATAAAAATCACCACTTACTACATCTTTGGGTTTAAATAAAATAAAGTTATTGGGTAAGTGTGTATTCACCTCATCAAGAGAGGGGAGAATGGCGTTTTGCAGGCGTTTAGCGTAATTAATGCTGTCGGTTATTTGAGTGTGTGCCTGTTCAATTAAATATTTTTGCCTTTCAGTTTTCTTATGTGCGGCTTCTACAGTTGCTTTTTGTTGTTCTACTTCAGATTTCTGTTGTTCAATTATTTTTTTTTGCTTATCAGTGAGCCTAAAACGATTAAAAATAAATCCTCCAAACAATAAAGCCAGTAAAAGACCTGCAAACAAAAAATACTTTTGTTGTTGAGATTGTTTATTTTGAGCCTGTTCTGCCAATAGTTGCGCATCTATTACCTTGGCAGCCTCTACTGCTTTTATGCTATCTGCTGCCGCTTGTTTTTCGTATTTGTATTTATATTCCTGGCGAATGATTTCTTTTTGATTTTTTTTGCTCCTTATGCTATCCCTGGTTTTTATATACAACTCATACATTTTCAAACCTTCCTTAAAGTAACCAAGACTTTTGTTGACTACCCATAAGGACTGAGTGGCCACGGCTATTTTATGCGTGTCACCTATTTTCTGGGCAATATTTAAGGCATTTTTATAATATTCCAGTGCTTTGAGGGGATTGCCCTGGTCCTGATAAATGGTTCCAATGTTGTTTAAAGTATTGGCTATGCCAGACTTATCACCAAGTGCTTTATAAATTTCCAAACATTGGGTATAGTAATCAATGGCCTTGGTATAATCCTTTTGTTTATTATAAATTACCCCAATGTTGTTTAAAGCGAGTGCTATCCCTTTTTTATCTTCAAATGCTTTATAAGTTTTTAGGCTTTGGGTAAAGTGATCAATGGCTTTAGTATAATCTCCTTGATTTAAATAGATAGTACCGATGTTATTTAAGGAAGTTGCTACCCTTCTTTGGTCATTAATTTCTTCATAAATTTTCCGACTTTGGGTAAAAAAATCAATGGCTTTGGTATAGTCTTCCTGAGCTTTATAGATAGTACCAATGTTGTTTAGGGCAACCCCCATTCCTTGTTTAGCACCAATTTCTTCATGCATTTTAAGGCTTTGGGTAAAAAAATCAACAGCCTTGGCATAATCTCCCTGAGATTTATAAATAAGCCCAATATTGTTGAAACATTTTGCGGTTCCTTTTTTGTCATCGATTTCTCTATAAATTTCCTGAGCCTGGATATAGTAATCAATGGCCTTGATATAATCTCCTTGATTTTGATAATTAATTCCAATGTTGTTCAATGCAAAGGCCCTTGATTTTTGAAATTTTATTTTTAGTTGCTGAGGCGATTTCTCTTGAAGTTTCAAAGAGCTAAGGCTATCTATTTTTTTATTAAGGTGGAGATCAAGAATGGGGTCTATGGCATAGATTATATTATCCCAGGCAACCCAGGCATTGATAAGTGTAGAATCGTGCTTGGCGTTTTTAATAACTTGTTTTAGAGAATCTACTTGGGTTTGTTTTTTAGAAGATACTTGTGCTACACAAGTTATTGGTAATAAAAAGATAAATAATAATTTTTTCAAGTTTTTAATTTTATGAATTGTAATACTTACATCACTGTCCTATAGGTATTTATGATCAATGTGCCGATTAATTCCTGCAAAGAATACACAGGAACACCAAGAAACTTAAAGTCTCTATAGCGATCTTTATGCTTAGCCTTTGCTTCCGCTTCCACAAGTAAATAAACCTAAGACAAGTCGCTTACATGAGTATAAAGGAGAGTAAGATTTGTTTTTGTGCCGATCAACAAAAACACTATGTTTAGACAACAAAAAAAGCGCCCTTATAGTGCCTTATACCCAATTATAAGTAAATTATAGTTAAGATTAACTAATTTAAGAATATCTTTAAAACCTTCGTTAGAAAAGTTATATTCAAACAAGCTTTGATGTTTTTGAAAATAAAGAGGAGATAAAACGGTGATTTTAGTTGTTGGTAACATTCGAAATATTAGTTGGTATATCAGTATTTGCGGCTATACTAGCTGATTCATCTTTCATCGAGATGACAAAAGCAAGTGTCTATAAGTCAGGTCATTATTGGTGTTTTGTAATCCTAAGTATACGAAAGACCAGCTAGCATCCCAGTACTTTCGGTTATTCTAGCTGATCCCTCTTTCATCAGGGTGATCCTGATCTTTCCCCTAATTCATTACAAATTCTCCCGTCACCCTTAGAAAGGCCCCAGGGTTTACCAAATTGGTATTGCTCAATACAATGACGGTGATGCCGTGATCCATTAAACGGCCCACCAGGGTATTGATCCCCCAAATGCGCCCGTAGCGTTGGGCTACCCGCACTTTGGTCTTGTTATAAGTAGAATACCTCACCCAAAGCCCATAGCCATAACCTCTGGTTTGGGGATAATTTTGCAAAAATAGCTTCAGAGAGGCTGGTTTGAGCAAGGTTTTCTTGTCATACAAAGCATCGGCAAATTTGGCCAGGTCTTCAGCAGTAGCATACATGGCCGCTCCAGCAAAGTAGTTCTGGAAAAGCTTGTCAGCATCCCTGGTCATTTTTTTTGTTTTTCGTCTCCAGGTGTAGCCTTGAGCCAGATTTTTGGGTTTATTGGTGTTCGTAATCAGTCCACTACTTTGCATTTTCAGTGGGGTAAGAATTCGTTTTTGTAACACATTTTGGTAAGTATCCTTGGTGAGCTGCTCTATGATTTTGCCCAAAATGATATAATCGCCATTGGCATAATTGAAGGTAGACCCTGGAGGGTGAATGAGCTTGCCACTGCAGTATTTCTTGACCAATTCATCGGTAGAAATAGAGTCAGAATAAATATCGGGAAAAAGATTGCCCTTCGATTGCTTGTCTTCGCTGCGCTGTAGCCCTGAGGTATGGGTGAGCAACTGATGAATGGTAACCTTATCGCGGCCGGGCCCTTGGTAGCTGGGCAAGTAATGGCCAATGGTTTTATCCAAATCAATTTTGCCTTCTTCCATCAATTGCAAAATGATGACCGAGGTGAAAATTTTGGTAATAGATGCAATGGGGTATTGAGTATTATTTTGATGAGGGATGCTTTTCTCTCGATTGGCCATTCCGAAGCTCTTGTGATACAAGATTTTGCCATTTTTGCGAATAAGTAGGACCCCACTGAATTTTTTCTTTTTGATATAAGCATCTACCTTAGCGGCAATGCCTTTTTCCATCGCTACCCGAAACCCTTTATTGATCCGAAACCGCTCTACGGGAAAACCATGCTCTCGGTCTGAAACCCGAGCGTCTTCAATATCGTTATCCCAGCTTCCGCCTCTAAGCACCCGCGTAGATCCGGTAGCAGGGCCAGTGGGGTTAATGCCCGCCTCGAGTACATGGTGATACACGTTGGAGCACCATTCTTTGAGATTGCCACTCATATCATAAATGCCCAATTCGTTGGGCTTTTTTTGCCCTACTGAATGCATGCCTGCATCTCCTTTGAATTTCCAACCAGCCTTGGAGTTTTCTGCAATGTCTGAAGACCAAGCCACCTCGTGGGGAGTATTGCTACCGCTGTACATGTATCCTTTGCTTTTTTGTCCACCCCGCGCAGCATATTCCCATTCGGCTTCGGTGGGTAATCTATAATTTTTGTTAGTTTTTTGAGACAGCCACTCGGTATAAGCTTGTGCTCCATACCAACTCACGTTAGTTACAGGGTGATTTTCAACGCCTTTTTTCACTACATAAGTACCTTGAGTGGTTTTTTCAATCAAGGCGTATTTATCCATTTTATACCAGAGTGCCCCGCCTTCTTTTTTATTGCCCACCTGTGACAAAAACTCGGCGTATTGAGCATTGGTTACTTCGTATTTGCCCATCCAGAAGTCGTGGAGCTCAACCAAAACAGGTTGCTTTTCATCGCTGATGCAGTGCCCTTTTTGCTCTTTGGTGCAGCCCATCATAAATTCGCCTCCCTTTACAAAAACCATTACTGGTTCGGTTACTTTGGAAGTTTGGGCATTCGTTATATGGTGTATTATTAGAAATAATACCAAGAATAAAGTGTGTTTGTACATATGGTTATATTTTTAAGGTAGTAGACAAAGTTACCTTATCTTGGAGGGCAAAAATTGTAAAAATGCGAATTGTGGGAAGCGCTAAAATTTACAGAAATAAAAAACGGCTTGAGTTAACACCCAAACCGTTACAAAATCTACCTCTTATGACGAGGCTATTATGCGAGTTTTTTCAATAATAAGTCTGCTACCAATTCCGAAGATGCTGGGTTTTGCCCCGTTACCAGTAAGCCATCTTCTTGAGCGTATGGATTCCAATCTGGCCCTTTAGAATAAACTCCCCCATTTTCTTTCAGCATGTCTTCTACCGAAAACGGCACAATGTCGGTAAAATCAACCGCTGCTTCTTCTGAATTGGAATAAGCGGTGACCTTTTTTCCAGCAACCAGTGGTTTGCCATCAGCATCCTTGGTATTTTTAAAAATAGCTGGCCCATGACAAACTGAAGCTACGGGCTTGTTATTGTGGTAAAATGCCTCAATAAGCGCAATCGAATGGCTATTTTCGTGCAAGTCCCACAAAGGGCCATAGCCACCACTATAAAAAACAGCATCGTAATCGCTGTGATTCACACTAGCCAATTGTATAGTGTTAGCAAAGGTATTTTGGGTTGCAGTATCGGCGTTAAACTTACGGGTAGCGTCGGTCTGAAAGTCGGGCAATTCGCTTTTAGGGTCAATGGGCGGTTGGCCACCTTTAGGGGAAGCCAAGGTAATCTCTACTCCTTTGTCTTTGAAAAAATAATAAGGAGTGGCAAATTCTTCCAACCAAACGCCAGTCTTTTGTCCAGTAGTGCCCAAGTCCGCATGGCTTGTGATTACAATCAATATTTTTTTCATGAGAATGTTTTTTTAAATGATTTGATAGCACAAAACTGCGGTAAACGTTTCCCAAAAAAATTGATCTATGGTAAAAAAGGAAGAATGAGTAATATTTGCGAAATTACGATTGCTGAATGATTTCCTTGCGAACCCTACTCAAGCTTTCGGTTGTAATACCTAAATAAGAAGCAATGTGGTAGTTTTTTATTTGTTGTTCAATACTTGGATAAGTTTGGATAAACGAGAGGTATCTTTCTTTGGCAGTAAGGGCTAAATTGCCAAGGGTTCGTTTGTGAAAAGCCTCCATCCGCCTCTCGAGCTTTTTTCGGAAGAAAGTCTCAAATGCGGGAATATCTACATACAATTGTTCCATGTTTTTTCGTGACAAACGATAAAGCGTGGCATCTTGAATACACTCCACGTTCATCATAGCTTTACCTGCTGAAAATAACGCAGTATAGTCACTGATCCACCAATCTTTAATCCCAAATTGTAAAGTATGTTCTTTGCCCGATTGATCAATAAAATAAGTTCTTAAACAACCACTATAAACAAAATAGGTATACAGTACCGTATCTCCCTGACGCAATAAGGCATCCCCTTTCTTGAGGGTAGTTTTTTTCAAAAAAGTCCCAATCGTTTGAAGTTCTATTGGTGAAAAAGCAGCTTCTTTGTTAAATACCTCTGCCAGGACTGAGTTTTCCATACTTTAGTTGATTGTTCTTGCCTTTAATTTAAACAGCAAATCTGTCAACCCATTAGAAATGGAAAAATAAATGACTGAAGTTGTCTCTATTTTTTAAAGATCCAGAAAGCAAAGGTTTTAGTAACTTGTGGCATTACGAGGTAAGTCATGAGGGGTACTAAAATGAGAGACACTGTTAATACCCGCAAAAATGTAGGTAGAAAGTGCAAATAAAGACCCACTAAAGTACTTAAAGTCAATACCAGAGGATAAATCACCATCCAGGTGAGTATGGCCATTTTCCATTTTTTTGGAGCAGTAACAGCAGGTGTTTCAGGCATAGAAAACCAAAACTCTATCCCTTCCTGATAGCGAATTTTGCTCTCCCTGATTACATATTCTTTGAGTTCATCAAACCATTCGTTACGTGGGGCTGATGCTGCCCAGGTTTGGTAATTGGCTTCAGTATCAAAGCGAATTAGCAGAACGTATTCTTGTTCTACCTTACTTTTGCCTTGGATAATCTGGATTCCTTCGTATCCTGGATAGGCTTTGGCTTTTTGAATGACTTGTTTAAGCGCTTGTTCAAACGCTGATGCTTTGTCTTGTTTCACGAAGTGAGAAACGACCACTGTAAAATTGTTTTCCATTGTGTCAAATTGATTACATCATAAACAATAGCCCCAAATACTGAAGCTATCATTCATTGAATTTTGATGATTTTGAAAGTATCACAAAATTATCAAGGAGACGAATGGAATAAATTGATGTATGGTAATTTATGGTGTTTCAAAAGGCAAGTGTTTGATCAGGACTATAAAACAAAAATAACGATTTCTGTACAGGTTTACGGCTGGAAGCCTCTCAATATTGCTCACTCGGCTAGAGCCAAGCGAGTACCTATTCGTCGCTTGGCTCTAGCCGAGTGACTATTATAGTAGGGCCTCTGGCCCGTTTGAGATGTACGGATTTTATCTATAGACTGGTATAAAACAAAAATAACGATTCCAGGAGTCAAGTTTTACTCCCAAAATCGTTATCTACCTGAAGGCTACTCTATTTGCCTTTTTACATTTTTCAGCTTAAGAATAGCAGGCTTAAAATCTCATTCCCAGCATAATGATGAATTTACGAGTACGAGATTTGAAGGTGCGAAAGCTTGAAAAGCCATTACCACGTTCGTGTCTGGCTTCTATCGTAAACTTTTTCACGATCATCCCTAGCCCTATAGAAAGACCAGTCTCGATGGCCTTAAAGCTAGTCAGTGATTTCCCCTCGCTTGTGATTCTATTGTTGGTTCTGGAAATCAAACGATTGGTACTATTGATCACCGCACCAGTGAAAATCCCTACATTAATAAATGGATGAGTTGTCGCATTGGCTTTTTTGGGCATAAACCTCACCAGGTTAGACATTTTGATGTAAGACATCTCAAAGGTGGATTCTTCACTAAGCGTTACAGTATTAAATCGTTGAACAAAAGTGCCTTCGGTACTATAGGAGTGATAGGCTAACTCGTTATAAACTGACCACTTCTTGACTTTGCCAGGAAACACGATTTCAAAGAATGCTCCGAAGGTTATGTCGTTAGAATTAGGGAAATCTACCTCAGTGAGATAAGGAAACAGACCGCGCCCAAGTGCATCAAAACGGAGACTGGTAAAAACTGCTCCCACAAAAAATCCTTTTTTGAAAGTAGTAGGGATGACTTTTCTGCGGAACTTTGCCTTTTCCTGAGTGCAATCAAAGTATTTATTAAACAACTTGGTTAAACTGCCTTTTTCATAACTTACCGAATTAAGGCGATATTTGATAGAGCCACATTCTGATAAATAAAGCAGGAGCTGCCCCTTGTATCGGTCATCTTGGGTAATGATTCTTTCTCCTTTGAGGTATTTTTTATACAGCAACAATTCATATTTATCGCCTTTTTTGATATAAAACTGTTTGATATTATCCGGCCCTTTGTAATAATACAAACTCTTGGAACCCAAAGCCAGTACTTGTAAATACACCGTATGATAGGAAAAATAAAATTTATTATCATAGGTAAGTCTATTAGGAAATTTGGCAGTATCTATTTTTACCCGAGCTTTGGTAAAATAATCTTCCCCTACACTAAAAGCCTGAGTATTGGTGATGTCATACTGTTGAGGAGTGCCTAGCAAGGTTTTCTTTAGTTGAACTTTGTTAGGGAATACTTTCCATTTTCTTAAGCCAACAAATCCTTTGATGGTGTCCCCATTGGCTTTGATAATATATCCTGCTTTGAAACTTACTTTGCCAGTATTTTCTATTTCAGTGTCTCCTATTAGTACAATTGAACTTTTTTGAGCATTAAATTTTCTTTTGCCTAGCTTACACTTATAATACCTGATAAAAATATTGACCAGGCGTTTTTTGGTGAAAGTGATGTTTTCTAATGGAATTCGTATAGAGGCACAAGAACTAAAATAGAGCGCCAATTGTCCTTTGAAGCTTTGATCATTTGTTTCTGAGGAATACTTTAGCCTTTCAAAACCATTGTTTTTTTTAATATAAAAGTGCTGATCACCAGATTTACTATGATACACGTTCAAACTTTTATCACCTTTTATAAGCACTCGTAGGAACGTAGTCAGCTTTTGATTGCCATTCTTATCATCGATAGAGGCTTTGGTGTATCGTTCTTTGGCCACCACAAAATGTTGTACCTCATCTGCCTGAATGATTTTGGAATCATCGTTTAGGTTTTTCTTAAACCTGATATCTGGAAATGAAGCGTGCAGTTTGGTATATTCAATATAACCTTGGACTGTTTCGCCGTTAGTTTTTAGTATATAACCAGGGGCGTATTGCTGCCCAAACGTGTGATGTGTAAAAAACATCGCAAGAAAAATCACTATTAAAAATGTTGTATTAATTCGCATAGTATGTATGGTACTAAATTATATGAATTGAATGTACACCTATATATACCTTAGCGAGGGGGAGACATTGGACATTTTCTGGTGAGAAAAAGCAAAAAAATAACGATCCCAGCAGTCAAGTTTTACTTTCACTCCTAGAATCGTTAAAACTGTGGACAGTTGACAGTCGTCTGCTGAGGCTACCGAAGTCCTCGGTTCACCGGGATGGACTACATTTATCCTTTTAACCAAGCATACTTCTCTACAAACTTCGCCGCTTGCCCTGGGTTGATCATATGTACAAAAGCTAAATAGCCCCGTCCGTAAGCTGTAGCATCTTTTCCTAGTTTTTTGGTCATGGCCTCTGCGCCACTTTGTTCGTATTGATGCAAAAACGCCCTAAAGTTGCGAATATCACGGCGTGAAATACGGATTTCATCGTTGTTTACCACCACTCCAGTCACCGTTTGGCGTTGATGGCCTCGCATTACCATGGTTTTGTCTGGATGAATCTCAAAGTTTTCTTCCCCAATAATTTTTTTCGAAAGCCCCAAAATATGTTTCAATTCAGCTTCTTTTTGCGGAGATGAAAACACCATATCATCGGCATAGCGGGTATATTTCCAGCTAAGCGTGTCACTCAACTTGCTCAAACGATTGTCCATCTTGCGGCAAATCAAATTGGTAATGGTAGGAGAGGTACAAGCCCCTTGTGGTAAATAACGATCTCCCAAGGCTACAAAATATTGCTTGTTTTCGAGCTTGGCACTCAGGCGCAGGGCATCGGTACAAATAAGGCCCAATACAGTAGCTACCCCTTCATTGTACCCAAACGATTTGAACAAGCCTTTGACCCGGCCAAACTTGATGGACGGAAAGAAATCCTTTAAGTCAATCCGAATCAAAATTTCGGCATTGAGGTGTAAGTTGGCATTGTCGGCAATAGATTTTCCTGCCTGGAATGCCATAGCGGCTTCGTGAGTGGGAATTTTGCTCAATATATTATCCAAAACCCATTGTTGGGCTACCCGCATTTTGGGTTTGGGCGAAGCAATGGTTCTAAATCCGCCCTTACGCTTAGGAATCTGAAAACGACTGTAATGGTCAATAGAAGCAGCTTTGCGGTGATACGAAAGCCACAAAATATCGCTTTGAGGCATCTTCATTTGTTCTGCCAAATCTTTGACGTTGTGCACAATGGGCAAACCTGCTTCCTGGAGTTTGGCCTCTTCAGTACCTTCAAACTTGAGCCCGGCAGATACTCCATCTCCTAAATAATAGGGCGTGTCCTTTTTTCGTTGGGCAATTTCGGCTTTACGCGCTTTCTTTTGTTGGGCTTTTTCGGCCTTTTTGATGGCTCTGGCGGCTCGTACTCGCTCAATTCGGTTTTTGCGAATCTCCTTAATAAGTGGTGTAATGTCTTGAAAACCTTCCAGTTCCTTGCTCAGTTTGCGTAGTTGGGCGTTTACTTTGTTGAGTTCAGTATATTTTTGTTTGAGCAATTGAAGTTCTTCGGGAGGCATTTTCAAAAAGCCCATTCGGATCATCTCCTGAATCTCAAAATATTGTTTTCCAACTTGCTTGAGCTCCTCCCTCCAGTTAGTAGTCTGATTAGTATCTGCCATTTCAATCGTATTTGTAGTAAGTGTTATTAGGTTTTATTATGCTGCTTTGTAGATGGTTAGATGGCTTAATGGTCAAATGGTTTTAAATCATTGATCATTTACCACTAACCATTGACCATTTGTTAGCTATTTTTCGAGATATAAATCACACTCGCCATAATGTGAGCACAGGGACCTTGACGTAGCTTATTGCGACGGAAAAAGCTACAGCCACATTCGGCAAATTTGATACGCCCATCCAGGTCAAGGTGAATGGTAGGCTTGTAGAAGTTTTTACCTTGCACTCCCACGCTATATTCCGTGAGTCCACCATCTAAACGACTTGAATTGAGAATTTCTACATTGCCCTGTTTTACCAAGGAAACCGCATATTTTAAACGCTCATCCTCCTCATTATCAGTGAGTTTTATGTCTTGTTGGAGCAATTGCCGCCAGCGATAAGTGCCTGTAAGATGGTCGTACATGGCTTGCCCGTTTTTAGACAATTCTTGCAAAGCAAAAGTGGCATTGCTACGATCTACCCCCAATGCTTCAGCTACTTCTTGTGGGGTGGTGGCCAGTTTCTGAATCAATACCTGCTCTACTTTTTTGATATCTATGTTTTTGGTGTTTCCAGTAGAAGCCAACAAGTCAAAGTTTCCTTTTTTGGCCCAATCGTTTGAGGTCCAGCCTGATAGCCCCAAATCAAAGCGGTGGCCGTCCATTTCTACTGTCCAGTAAGAAGGCATGCCCGTACCCAGTAATTTTACTTGTACCTGATCGGTGTAGGGGAGGAGTTCTTTCAATACAAACAAACGACGACGTCCCCACAAACGAATTTCACCTTCTTGAGTACCATTATAGATGTTGGTATCTTCTACCTCGATGCCCCAAGGATCAATGATGATTTTGGTTTTTTCACCCTTTTTCAAAATAAAGCGCAGAGAACGAGGGCTTTCTTTTTCTTTTTTGCGTTCCAGTTCTGACAAAATGCGGGCTACAGTCTGTGAATGAAGCGTTACCATAATACCATCTAGAGTAGAGGCCGATTGTACCTGCAAAAATCCGCGAACCCAGCTTTCGGGCAAATCAATTTTCTTTTCTACGGTGCCACCTACTGCAGTTGAGAGTTCTACTTTTTCAAAAGCTACTTTCAACCAAGCAGGACGATAACTGCGTACCCGGTAAATTTCATCCGCTAAAGCTTGGCTAAAATCTATATTGGTAGTGCCATAATCTACATCACCAATGGTTTCTAGTAAATTACTAGGTACCGAGATACGGCCATAACTAGATTCATCTAGAGAAAAAGCCTCAAAAATCACCGCATCAGGATGTACGCTAATCACTGGATCCAGCACAATCCATTTATCACGATCGTGTTTATAAAGCCAATCGTAATATTGACGACGTGCCTTGTTGATCTCGCCTTGTGGTTTGCTTATTTCTTTGCGAATTTCTTTTTGCTTGATTTTGAGTTTTTCCCGCTCCTCGAGTTTTTTCACTTTTTGGGCTTCTACGCCTTTCAAATGACCGGGTAACTCTTCCATGTAGCGTTCCATGACCCATTCTTGGTAAGCAGTGTGGTCTTTTTGGGCAGGACGCCAATCACCCTTTACTACTTCGCGCAAAGCAAGCATTAGGCGGGCATAAGACAGGCTTTCTTTGATAATGGCATTGATAGACACTGGCTTGCGAGACATCTCAGCCGAAAAGTTGAATTTCATTCCCTCAGAATCTACCTGAGAAGTGCTCGGACGCGCATATGATTGGGTTACTTGCATCGTTTTTTTTATTTAGTGTTTGTTTGAATGATTAGTAGTCCCGACTTGTCGATTGTAAATCCCGATACATCGGGGGATTTTGGTTAAAACCTTAATTAATGGTGAATGATTAATTTTTTTAGGTTGAAGTTGCAAATCAAATCCATCAACAGAGTTTTTAAGATTATTAGGTTAATCTATTCATTCTTAGTAGGATAGTAAAGTTAAAATCCTGATTTTGAATGATGTTTTAAAGATAACATAAAATTTTTCTTAGGTTCATAGACTTTATGATACAATATTTAAATAATATTTTTTATTAAAGTTGAAGCAACTGTTTAGTCTAGCTTGAAAGTGACAGCCACACGTTTGAATAGGTTGTGGATAGGACCTCTGGCGCTCCCAGGCCTCCATTTGGGTGATTTTTTTAAGACTCGGATGACTGCCTCGTGGCAAGAAGGATGTAAGCTTTTGAGCACCTGGCACTGAGTGATTTCCCCATTTTTAGCGACCATAAAACGAATAATTACGGTGCCTTCTATACCCATGCTTCGTGCTTGTTTGGGATATTTTAGGTTTCGTTGAATATACCTTAAAAAAGCAGGTATTCCTCCTCTAGGACTTTGGGGTTTATAAACAATTTGAAATATTTCTTCTTCTGCTTCTACATTTTTCAGCGGATTGGTTTGGGCACTTACTACCGAGGTAATCAGCAACAAGATGAATAATACAATCACATAAAATAGTTTTTGTTTTGGTGTAGAATCGTCTGAACAAGTCATAAAAACAACAACAGCTATATTAGAGGTTTCATTTATTTTGGTACAAAGTTAACTTAAAATGATAGCTAAGCCGATGAGTAATGATGGTAAGAATTAAATAATATTTTTTATTAAAGTTGCTCATGTTTAGGAGATGAGCAAGCGGAGCGAAGCTAGGTTTAGGAGCAAGGGCGCTTTTTAAGTGAAAAGCTAAAAGTGAAAAATGAAAAGTGAGGGCGAAGCGAGGTTAAATTAAAAATGTAAAAC
>DMXI01000343.1:0-4904 GCA_003483885.1 Microscillaceae bacterium | reverse complement strand
TGAAAAATGGGCGCGAAGCGAATACAATTAGCCATTCACCACTGATCATTTACCATTATTAGACGATACATCGCGAAACCATTTAACAATGCAACAATCAGCCGAAGGCGAAACCATTTAACAATGAAACAATAAAAAATTAACGAAAATGAAAATACCCATCTACCAAATCGATGCTTTTACGAATCATTTGTTTGGAGGCAATCCCGCCGCCGTATGTCAACTAGAAGCCTGGTTGCCCAATGAAACAATGCAAGCCATTGCGGCCGAAAATAATTTGGCAGAAACCGCTTTTTTTGTACCCTGTGCACAAGAACAAACCGCAGATTTTGAAATTACCTGGTTTACCCCTGCCTACGAAATAGATTTATGTGGACACGCAACACTTGCCACGGCCCATGTAATCTGGCAATACCTTGATTTCCCCAAAGACGAAGTTAAATTACGTTCTCCTCAAAGTGGAGATTTGGTGGTGAAAAGAAATGGGAAATATCTGGAATTAGATTTCCCCAGCCGCCCTCCACAACCTGTAAGTACTCCACCCGATTTTGAAGCGGCATTGGGTGTAAAACCCCTGGAAGTGTTCAAAGCCAGAGAGTATGTGGTGGTTCTGGAAAATGAAATGGCGGTGAAAAAAGCCATACCTAATTATGACTTATTTGCCGATTTAGATGCCATTGGCGTAGTGATTACAGCACAAGGAGATGATCCCACAGTTGATTTTGTCTCTCGTTGTTTCGATAAGTTAGAAGATTTGGGCGAAGATCCAGTGACGGGTTCGGCCCATTGTTACCTCATTCCTTATTGGGCTGAAAAATTTAAAAAAGAGCAGTTTTTGGCTCACCAAATTTCTCAAAGAGGAGGGGAGCTGCATTGCACATTATTAGGAGACCGGGTGCGTATTGCTGGGCAAGCGGTAACTTATTTAGTAGGAGAAATTGAGGTGTGAGTTGAGTGAGCAAGAATCTTGGTAATTACTCTCAAAATATCGATAAAAACACGAAATATCGAGAAAAGTACTTGAGTTAGTCATCTCTTTATGTCTTTGTAAGGTGTTGATATTTAGTGGGTTGGGTGCTGCAAAAAGAAAGTGGCACTGATCTGGAATAGGCAATTACAGTTTTGGATATTAAACCACGCTGATTTTTTACTATTGTTCTGACTCAATATTTAACACCAATGGAAAATTTTGTAATTGCCAATCAACGAAACCGAACCTTTCCTCAAGTTTATCTGGATGTTGATTCAGGGAAATGTCAAATTTCTGGAAACTCTTATATGGAAAATGCACCTGCTTTTTATCGCCCCATTATGGATTGGATTACCCAATACATTGAGCAATACCAAGGAGTGTTATCCTGGGAGTTTAACCTGGATTATTATAATTCTTGCTCCAAGAAGATGCTGATCATGATTGTAAAAAAACTATGCAATTATAAATCTTCAGGAGGGAGGGCAGAAGTGCGGTGGTATTACTATCCCGAAGACCAAACAATGCTGGAAGATGTGGAAGATTTAAAGATGTTTACCAAAATTACCATTCATACGATTGCCCACCAGGCTACTCGTCAAATGCTCAAAGTTTTGCCTCCAAATTTGCCTGATATCAATTGCTAATTTCTAAGAATGCAAACTGGTATTTAAAATGGAGGTTGATAATGATTACCCGAAATTATTTAGATCCTGTCACGTCCAAAAACGTGAAATAGGACGTTGATTATCCCAAAAACTGCATCAAGTGTCCCAAAAGCCGCTATTATCTAGGATTCATGGGGTTTTCGCAATTATTTCGTGATGGTCAAGTTTCCTGAGGATAATACTTGAACTCAGGATATACTTAACCACTACAAACCCATACCATGTAACCATATTTAGACTCCATGAAATTAATAAAAACAAGGGTGAGCTACTTGTTATTGCTTTGCTGCATGTGGCTTACTCCACTTCCTGCTCAAGATTTAGATATACTCACCAGTTTACAAAAAAATGCCCCTTATAAAGTTGGTTTTCGCTTGCTAGAAACCTATGATTCTACCAGGGTATATCAAATTAAAAACGCTACTGGCAATCCATTTAGACCGATGCAAATAGCGGTTTGGTATCCAGCCGAAGGCAAAATCAAAACCCAACTTACCGTTGAAAAATACTTGAGAATGGGGGCTAGGGTAGAAACACTGGCTAAAGATGCTAAAAACGAAACGGCGAAGCTATCAGAGTTTGTCAATAGTAGTCACATCGATGTTACAAAAGCCAAACGCTTTTTAGACCATAAGTTAGCAGTTGGATTGGATATGAAAATTAAGCCTGGTGACTTTCCTATGGTGCTTTATGCTCCTGGCTCATCGGCCCACTGGTACGATAACTTCCTACTTTGTCAATTGCTGGCTTCTCAGGGATATATTGTAGCCTCGGCAGCATCCCGATCTTTGCGGAGTCCTGGTATGTCGCTCAATTGGGAAGGAGTAGAAAGCCAAGTAAGAGATATGGAATACATGCTGAGCAAGGTATTAACCCTTACCAAACCAAAGGCATTGAAGGTAAATGTTATTGGCCGAAGCTGGGGCGCGATTAGTGCTCTGGTTTTTGCCATCCGAAACGAAGGCATTGTGCAGTCTATTGCCAGCCTGGATGGTACCTTGAGCTACAATGCACAGGCGCTATTCAAGGATTCTCCTTATCCCAATGCCGATTTTGTAAGAAAACCGTTGTTTTTGGCGGTAGGTAAAAAACGCTCTGCCAGGGCTACTCCTATTAATCGCAAAGATTATTTCGAAAATGTAAAATATGCGGATGCTTATCAGGCAGAGTATGATGAAATGCGACATGTAGCTTTTGGGAGCTATTTTTTATATTATCATTACCTGTTGCACAAAGGCATTGATACCAAAACTTCCAACGATTTATTAGAGGGGTATCAATTATACACAAAACATTTATTGACCTACCTAAATTATTATAATCAAAAAGAAACAACCAACATAGAAGCAATAAAGGGCGAAAAATATCAAATCACGATTCAAAAGCAATCATCGGTACCTTTGCCCAACTATCAAGACTTTAGTTATCAGCTGGAAGTGAATGGTCCCAGGGCGGCCCGGCAGTTGTACAAACAAGCCAAAGCCATCGACTCAACTTATGCCAAAAAAGAGTTATTCAATGCGTATTACATGAACGCTCAAGCTTATCGATACTTGAGCAGAGGTGATAAGCAAGGAGCCATAGAAACCTTAAAACTGGCTTTAGATGCTTTTCCAAAAAAGGCAAACCTATACGATAGCCTAGGTGAAATGTACTATCAACAGCAATCCTATAAATCATCGATCAAAGCCTACCGAAAATCCCTCAAACTCAACCCCAAAAACAAAAATGCTGAAAAAATGATCACCAAAATTCTTCAAATCAAAGATTAATCAATTGCTTTGTATGCAAAAGCAAAGCATCCGCCGAAAAATGCCTGATTCGATGCAACAGTCAAGAAAATTATTGGTTATTATTTTCGAGAACACTGTTGAACCTTCACTTAGGATATTGGTGTGAAATTGTGAAGAATGAAGATAGAATATCACAAAAGTGTTGAGTAACTAGCTGCTTTTGAGTGTATTATGAAGTATTTTAACCTGCTTATTGAGGTGTCGAGTGCATCGGTTTTATTGTTTTCGGGAGTGTATTACCTCACCAATAAGCGGAACAAAAATGTAGGGTTAAATTTTCTAGGGGCTTTTCTGCTAATACTAGGAGTGCATTATTCTCTATTGATTGTCTCAAGGCTATGGCCTGGCCCTTTTGCCGGGTTTCTCTCAACTATCAAGATATTTTCCTTCTTTTTGAATGCCTACGTACCTCTATTGTATCTCATTACCCATCATTATAAGTTTAGTCGCCACAAGGTCGATCAACGGAAATTACTCGGTTTTTTTATCTTGCTGATACCTTTGACTCAAGCGATCGTTGAAAACATCTATCCTATCTCTATTGCCTGGCTTTCTGACCTCACAAGTTTTGGAGGTGCTTTAGTGATTACTGCATTTAATCTGTGGCAAGTCAAACGCTCAGATTTAAACAAATTAGAACGAAGATTTCTGACCCATATCAATGCCTCTTTTTTTTTAATGATTTTTATCTGGCTGCTGGTTTTACTTGATCGCTCTAATCGGTGGGGAGGTGGTGATTACCTGACAGCCTTATTTCTTTTCACTCAATTGTATTTAGTCTATGGTTTAATTTATTACAGTCTAAATAATCCATCTACATTTTTTAATCCTCAAAACCAGGATAAGACAATAGATTTTAGTGAAACAAATGACTTGGGATCCAGCGAAGAGCAAAATCAGCAAGCAGTGAGTCCATCAACAATTGTGGTAAAATCCAACAACCAAAAAGATTGGATTAAACTAGAAATTGACTACCTGCTTTTTTTTAAATCGAGCGATAACTATGTAGCCATCTTTTACCTGGATAGTGAAGGAAATCTAAAGAAAAAACTCATCCGCAATACCTTAAAAAGCCTGGAGCAACAAGCCCTACACCCTTTACTGGTCAGGTGCCATCAGTCTTATATATTGAACTTAGCTCGAGTAACCGAGATAGTCAAGAAAAAAGGAACCGCCTTTTTTATGATTGATGGTTTTGAAGATTTGATTCCCATATCTAAAACCCGTCAAAAAGAAGCCCTTTCCAAAATATCAGCAATGCTATCTTAACATCCCTAATTGTCCATCGCTTATCCCAAAAGTTGTTTTCAGGACATGTTTTTAGCAGACAATGCTTATCTAGCAATGTTAAGTAGCTGAAAAGATATCCTCAGGATTTACTGAGAAAATCTTAAGAAATTCAATCTTGGATGAACGAATATTTTAGGAATCTCAAGTAGTTAATGAGTTATTAACATGAGTCATCCCGAATTT
>DMXI01000365.1 GCA_003483885.1 Microscillaceae bacterium | reverse complement strand
GGTATAAGAATAATTACCCAACACCCATTGGTCGTGTTGGGCCACCAGGCGAATGGCTTTCTGAAGATAAAATGCAATGGACAAAATAGTGAGTAACAATTCGCCTGCTACAAAAAACACATAAATAGGGGATTTGTAGTCTTGGCTATTGATGGGAGTAAAGTTGTGGATAACGAGTTGAACTACAAAAGCGATCAACACAGGTAAAAAATGTATCCAATCTTTTAGGTGCCAGGTAAAACGAATATTGGTGATACCTTGGACATAAAAAAACAGTAATGGACCAATGGCAAGGTTATACGAAAAAGGGATTTTGAATAAAAAGGGATAAACCTGATTGAAGTTCAAATCATAGAGGATATTCCAGGTTTGGTGTAAACCAAATAAAAAAATCGCCAGTGATAGCAAACGACTTTCCCAACCTTTTTGCCCTGTCCAAAGCAATAAAGCGGCAATAATGACGCAGTGAATAATGCCTGAAATCAATAAAATGTCTAAGTAGTTGGGAGAGATAATTTGGGCACAAAAGTAGGGCATTGTCGTAAAACCTTTATTTTTTATCAAACATTTTGCAGGCGGTGGCGCGTTGACTAGTCTTGTCCGCAGAATGCGCTTAATTGGCTTTTCTCAATTTATTTATAAGCAACAAAGTGATTTACTTTTTAGCTCCCACGCTTTTCAGTTGATACCTCGAGTAAACGAAATGTAAGAACGCTATCGATGCGTGTATTTACAAAACCGGGGCGTAGAAGTGCTTACAGCTTTAGTTCTAATAGTAAGCTTTGAACTGATTTTTCGCAGTCTTAAAATTTGTAAAATAAAAAGATATCACAGTAATCAAGGTTACGTTTAAAATACATTGATTCGTGGTTTGTTCTCTGCTTACTTTTTTCTACAGGTAAAAAAGTAACAAAAACCCCGCGGCTGTAATTTGTTTACGCTAAATCTGTTTCATTACGCCTAAACTTTTCAAACTCGCCTTCGGCTCAAACAAGTGAAAAATTCCCCGATGGAATCGGGATTTGCAATTATACGGCTTCATTACTCAGATTTTTAACGCGAACAAATGAAGGCCGAGTCTAGGCTGACGCAACCAAAGTTAGTTACTGTATTTTATTTGTAATAGCCAAAAGTAATTGCTGCGAAAGGTCAGCTTTAAAGATAAAAAAGCATTTTTAAATTACTACCTGCCGATGTATTCATTTTTGAAGTGATGTGGTATATTTTATCCATCAGCAAGGCATATAATCTTCATCTCAGTCTGGGTTTTCACAGGCTAAGCGAGACCCAAAACACCTCTTCAAACTCATTGATAATTTGACTTCAGAAATAGCACTTTTCAGGTAATTTGGCTGATATTGCCGCTTTTTTGGATGATATGTCCAAGGAGTTTTCCAAAGTGTTTTTAGAACTTAATCCCTCCAATATTAGTTGGCTGATTCCTCCTGTTTTTTGAACGATATGCCCAATTCATTCTTCGATATTCTCCTTTCCTTTGCATTAAAATATTGCTCCTGTGAGCAGTGAAGGGATATTAGCCAGTATTGAAAACATCTACATCAGCGCATTTGTGTATCCCACCATTATCTATTTTTCAACAATTTTAACAAGTACATGTATCAACAACAAAAATTCAGGCGAGGCCTATTTCTATTGTTAGGCTTCCTATTATTGACTACCAGTACGCTGCTTGCCCAAGATACGTATCGTTGGGTAGGAGGCACTGATAACAATTGGCACACACTGGCCAACTGGACGGTGAATGGTGTGACTCCATCTCAAGTACCTGATGGAGAAGATGACGTGATCTTTGACGGAGTGAGTGATGTAAGAATCTCGATCCGAGCCAATGCTGCCTGTAGAAACTTCACTACTATGAATAGTAGCAATCTCAGGTTTAAGTTAGGGTCAACAAATTTTCGATTATTGGTTACGGGCAATATCACTTTTGATAATGAAACTACTTTCGAGTTTTTTGGTGCGATTCGCTTTTTCTCTTCGGCTCCTAATGCCAGCACCCCCCAGGAGATTCGTCTGGGAGATACCAACGAGCACGGAGTTGCGCTCGAGTTTGCTGGTTCAGGAACCAAAATTCTAGAAACTAACATCAAGGTGGGGGCTATTACCCTGCAACAAGGTACTTTCCTTACGAATGAAAAAAGCATCCAATGTGGAACATTTAATGCCAGAAATGGAGAGTCTAGTCGGATACTTGACATGAGAAACTCTAATATAACTACTGGTTTCTGGGAAATAGGCGATCCTGACAAGCTAGAGCTAAGAACTGCGGGATCCAACTTAACTATTGAGCGAGGATCGGTAGGAGGTAATGGAGTAATATTAGGTAATCAGGCATATGATAGGGTGATTTTGGGCACTACACCTGCGAAATTGCTCAACCTTTCCCGAAATATAAATACCAATATCAGTACCATCCACACCCTTACCTTACGATCTTCGGCGACGAGTCGAGCCAACTACATATGTGATCACTTGATTATTGAGCCAGGCGTAAATTTATTTTTGACTTCTAACCTTATTGTAAAAAATGAGGTAAACGCTGAAGGTACTTGTGCCGCACCCATTACTTTACGTACACGCTCTGGTAGTCTGGCTCCAGCCTTGGTATTGGAAGATGCCGCCAGTGCTAATTTTACCAGTAATTTTGTGCAAATAGAAAACCTAAGAGCGCAAAGTAATACCACCATTGTGCTCCCCAATGGCTTAAACTTGAATGATGTAGCCAATGTAGGGGGGAATGTAATAGATGGTTGGCAGTTTAATTCCCCAACCCAGCAACGTAATTTGGTGTGGGTAGGAGGACGACAAGGTTCGGCAACCCGTAATTGGTCTGATACTCGCAACTGGGTAGAGTTACTAGCCGATGGAACTACCCAACCTACTTGTGGTATTCCTTCTCCATTAGACAATGTGTTTTTCAGGGCTGATTCTTTTGATCCGCGCGACCCTGCCAATGTAACCGACCCTGATCGGGTAGATAATGATGTAGTGTTGGATATTCTCGATGCTCATTGTAAAAGTATGACCTGGGATGCAAACCTTAACTTGATCGTGAGGCCAGTGTTGAAAAGTGGAGGGGCTAAAACGATGTTTGTACATGGCTCTTTGCAGCTGGCTAATGGGATGGATCTCGAGACAACAGTAGGTTTTCAGCGCTCTACTACCTTTCACCTAAAAGGGAATGACTCTGGACTACTACTGAATACTGCCGGAAAAGAATTACAAGAAAATTTACATATTGATGGTACAGGCAGCTATACATTAGTAGGTAATTTGAAGGTGAAAAAGACCCTTTGGTTTGACCTTGGAAACCTTGATGCTACCGGAAAAATCGTAGAGGCGACAATAGTAAGTGACGAAAGAAAAACAGGAGCCAAAACTTTTGACATCTCAAATGGTGAATTACGTGTGGGGCGACTTCTAAGGATTGTCCGAGAGTTAGACTTCATTACCACTAATGCAACCATTCGTATGTTAGCCGAGAATAAATCTGAATTTTATGTTCGCCATGTGGTTAATTTTCATGATGTTATTTTTGACAATCCAAACGATGAAAGAGCACTTTTTAGAGTAAACCCAAATGCGGTTTTTAATGAAGTTACAGTCAACGCTTCTCGTATTACTATTCAAGGAGCAAAAGAGTTTAAAAAATTAGACCTCCAGGGGTCTGCTACTTTTGCCTATCAAGCCAGCCGAACCTATCAGGAGCTTATCTTGACTGGTGGTAAGTCATATACTTTTGATGCAGGTGCAACACCTCAGACCCATATCATTGAAAATAAACTAACGGCCATAGGTACTTGCGGTACTCCTGTTATTTTGGCCACCAACGAGCCTGGAAAGCCCGCTGTGATCCAGTTTAACGGAAACAGCAGTAATGACTCGGAGTTGGTGTACTTGTATATCAACGAAGTAAATGCTACAATTCCAGGCAATACCAATCCAGAAGTAAATGTTCGGGATGGATTGGATATAGGAACTACTTCTGCCGACGGCTGGGATATTTCTTCCACAGCATCGCCTCGTACTTTATACTGGGTAGGCAAGGGAGACTCGAACAATTGGGGAGATGAGAAAAACTGGTCAAATACCTCTGGTGGTATCAATGGGAGTGACGAGGAATGTATTCCTAATCCAACTGATACCGTGATTTTCGATAACAATTCCTTCACTGCTACCAACAACGAAGTAGTGATGAACTTGGCAGTGGCTACTTGTGCCGACATTCGCTGGGAAAACACTACCCAAGCAGCTACCTGGAGTGGTGATTTTACCAAAAATATTCTTCGGATATCAGGTTCATTTACCATGGCTGATCCAGCCCAAGTAAATGTTACTTACAAAGGAGAAGTTTATATGGTAGGAGAGGGTACCCATACAATTGATATTAAGAATAACCCAATGCCCAACACAAGTTGGATTTTTGATAGTCCTGGTGCTACCTGGAATTTGAGCAGTGGGCTTCATGTAGAGAGCCTAATCTTGAATGCTGGTACCCTAAACACCCAGGGCAATTCATTGAGCATGACCAATTTCAAAACGTTGAGTGATCGTACCCGAGGACTAACTTTAGGAAATTCTCAGGTAACTGTGAGAGGGGCAGGTAGCACACGCACTTTGGTGTGGGAAGTCCGCAATTCTGCCACTTTTGCCTTAAACGCAGGACAATCTACCATTACTGTAGAAGGAGAATCTCTGAGTGTAGATTGGGGAATTGGTTTGACTTACAACAACTTAATATTGCAGCCAAGTGGAGGGTTAGGACCAGCTAAGTTTACTACTACGGCCAATGAAACTACTTTTGGAGATGTAGTTGCACGAGGTTTGAGGTTTATATTCAAAGGAAATAACAACACTTACCGAAGACTATCAATAGAAGTGAGCAGTGAATCTGAAGGTTCTCATACCTACGACACCCTCTTGCTTCAAAAAGGGCTTACCCACTCTTTTGAATCTGGTACTACGCAAACGATTCGCCAGTTTTTACAATTCAAAGGCGATAACTGTGCTACCTCATCTTTGAGAGCAAGTGGCGACAATGCAGTTCATTTTGAGATCGTAGATGGACCAGAAGGGCTAGATAGAGTCTTGGTACGTTTTGTAAACATCGAGGGTGTGAGTATTACCGATCGTGACCCTAACCCGAAATATAGAGCCATTCAAAGTGCCTCTTTGGGAGATCAAAACACTGGGTGGGACTTTAGCAGTACTCAAGCAGGTACCCAAGGACTAGGACCAGATGCCACGATTCCAGCTGGGGGACAAATTTGCCTCAATGTTGATAATTTTGGAGTAGTACCCGGAGAAGATACTTTTACCTGGTTTAAAGATGGGGTGGCATTGAGCCATCAAGGTAGAGAGCTTTGTGTAGGGGACGCAGAAGCAGGTACTTATCGTTTGGTAGTGTTTTATGGGGGAGAAGCCAGCTGTAGTGTAGAGGACGAAATCGTGCTCTCGGCACCAGAAAACATTTGTAAGTATGAAGTAGGCAATGCCACCTTTACTTGCGTGGGCGATGTAGTGTGTGTATGGCTCAAGGCCAAAATTGCGGTAGATGCAGGCATTATCGGTATGGACTATTGCTTGCAATATGATGCGGAAGTGATGGAACCTGTAACTGATATGGGTTTACCTCAAAATCAACGCTATGAGTTTGGAGAAGTAGTCACCACCAATGGTAACAACTTAGAAGATGTATACCTTAACTATGTGGCGGCTCAAAGTAGGGTATATGCGAGTATCTTTTATAATGAAAGTAACAACACAGGTAGCCCACGTTACTTTGAAGGAGCTGGAAATGTGTTCTGTATCAAATTTAGACTGAAAAAAGCCATCAATGGCCAATTCCCAATTACGGTATGTCAGGTATCAGAGTCTTATGCCTTGGGGCAAATAGAGCAATGCGCTGATCCAGGTGTAACTGAAGTAACTGAGGATGTAAACCGAGTGCGGGGACGCGTAATTTACTGGAACCAAGCCAATGGCGTACGTCCTTTGAGCTATAACAATGGTACCGATGAGTTATTTACCAATATTTATGGTAACAACGAAAGTTGTGATTCTTTGGCTACTACTTCTGTAAATACCGACAACGAAGGGTATTTTGTATATGACAGAACTCAAGGAAGCCGAATCTCGATTCAACGGGACATTCCAGGGGATTTCAACAATCAAACTGGCCAAGCACGCAGCCTGATGAGTGTAGTCAATGGAATGGATTGTTATTATGCGGGGTTAATTACTACATTTAACCAAAACGATACCCAAAAAGGCAATGCCAACTGGCAACCCAACGCTTTTCAAATGTTGGCGGCCGATGTGAATATGAATGACCAAGTACGGGCCAATGACATTACCCTCATTCAGAATCGCATTGTGCTCAAAATCAAGGAGTTCCCTCAAGTGTGGAACTATGACTACAGTGTGGGTAATACTAACCCCATACCGCGACAAAATGGATTATACTCCTTAGATTGGCGCTTTGTAGACGAAACAACGGCCAATAACGAAGCTGATTTCAAAATTGCGGCAAATTACCCAGTATACCTTGCTGGCGCAAACGACACGGGCTTCTGGCGCGACAATGTGCCTAACCTGACTACTTGTCGTCCAGTATACGATGGCTCTGTGTGTGATAGCAACAATACCAATAACTTGTTCTATGGTATTTTATTGGGAGATATTGACGGTAACTGGAATACCCAGGATAATAGCAACCTAAGAACAACTCAAGACAATGGTACACTCATTATTGATGTGTTTAATGCGCAAAACTTAGGTGATAATGTATATCGCATTCCGGTGTATTATCGTCACGATCAGCCGCTAAATGCCATTGATTTTAGGTTTAACTATGATCATAACAAGTTGGAAATTCAGCAGGTAAGTTATGCAGCGAATGGTGAGCAAGCAGGTTTAAGAATGGCCTGGAATGCGTATCAACAGCAACAGTTTTTGCTTACTTCTTATACAATGGATGGCGTAAACACGAAGGAACATGTGTACTACCTAGAAGTAAAAACCAAAGGTGAAACTTTGAGTGCGGATGACTTTTTGAATACCGAGGCTTACCTCAATGGACGATTGAGTCAGGCAACAGTGATTACCAATGCTATCGAACAGAATAAATTTACCACAGGCAGCAACGGAACATTGTTGACAGTTTACCCAAATCCGGCAAAGGATCAGGTAACCTTGAGCTTCGCTCCGGTTTCAAACCAGCAAGACAAGTATTCAGTAGTAATTACTGACCTTAGTGGACAAAGATTAAGTATTAAGCCACAGATAAATGAGCAGGGCAAAGTTCAGTTTGGAGTAACCCACTTAACTTCAGGGGTATATCTTGTAAATCTGTACGATGCTGCTGGCCAAGTAGTGGCTCGGGAAAAGCTAATGATCAAACGTTAAGTATATAATCATTAATTAACTATTAGGTGGCTAAGTGTTTTGTACATTTAGCCACCTTTTTATTTGGTTTTTATCTTATTTACTGATGTTACACAGTTGTTCAGTTATGTTTCTATTATCAAATGGTTGTATGGCCTCGGTAGAACCAAGATTTGCAGCTATATTGCTCTGTGATGCATCGCACAACAATAGAACAATGTAACCATTTAACAATCAAAATGGTGTATTTTAGAACAACCATGTAACATGAGTTATTCATTATCCAACACTATTCCTTCGCCCCCACACTTTTCAAGTATTCTACGATTTGGGTATGTCCTTTTCGGCGAGCCATTTTGAGTGCATTCCTCTTTTCTGAGTTTAGATAATACCCACTGCGTACCGTTTTATTCACATCGGCCCCTTTAGATACCAGGTATTTTACCACAGCCAAATGTCCGTGCTCAGCAGCTCTAATGAGTGGATTTTCATCACCAATCAAGTGGACATCTATCTTGGCCCCTTTGGCAATCAAGTATTTTACAATTGGCAAATCCCCTTCTTTAGCCGCAGAGATCAACGGAGTACCATCGCCTTTACTACCTTTGTTTACATCAGCACCAGCTTGCACCAAGGCTCTTACCAATGGAAAATTTCTGTTATTGGCTGCTCTAATCAATGGTGTGCCATCCCCTGCAACTTCCTCATTGACATCTACACCTTTGGCTAAGAGCAATTTCAACACTTCTACATTTTTGGTCATGACCAAAGGACTGCCGTCCCCGTCCATAGCCTGGCTAGGATTCGCGCCATTGTCTAACAAAAGTTTGACAATTTTGGGGTTTCCTTGTTTTACCGCAGCAATCAATGGAGTACCATCTCCATCTACTCCACGATTAGGATTGGCTCCTTTGCTTAAAAAAAGCTTTACAATGTTGTAGTTGCCACCTCTTGCGGCAGCAATCAAAGGTGTCCCTTCACCCGATATTTTTCGGTTTGCCTTGGCTCCTTTAGAGATGAGCAAACGCACAAAGTCCTCGTGGCCTTTTTCGGCAGCAATCATAAGAGGAGTAGCATCGCCACTATCACGAAAAGACACCCTGGCATTGGCTGCGAATAATAATTTACCAATGGCTACATTGCCCACTTTAGCAGCCATCCCCAATGGTGTGTTGGGTTCCCAGTCGCTTTCATAGATACAATTGGGGTTGACATTTTTGAGCAAACGCTTTACTCTGGCTACATCGTTGTTTTTGATTGCATTTACCAAGCTTCGGCAAGACTGGGCGTGTACCACCGTTTGGGTGATGAATAGTAATACAAAAATGATTGGAAAAATTTTCATGGTTATATGATTTTAGAAACGGTACGATTTGTACAATGATTAGGGAGGATTCAATAAATAGTCTCCCCATTAGAGTCAGTTATTTTGCGGATAGATGAGGCTATTTTTTGCACCCGTAGTAGCACTACAGGCAATAAAAATAACAAAATATATGCGTGAAACAACGGCTATCAATTGGGTATGTTATTTTTTGGGTACTCCCTTAATTTGATTCAAATATAAACCGATAAAACATACCATATGAAAGAAGTAGACCAACCCAACTTTGCGATGGTTGGATAGTTTTTTCGTACGGTTGAATTGTTTTATCAGTCAGAAACTTTTGTTGGAGTGTGTATAACTTGTGTTGGGCTATTTTTCGAAAAGTTTTAATAAAGATTGGCTAATTTTAAAATACCATATAACACTACTATAATAAAGAATGACCACTACAAATGTGTACTTAGATAGAATTATCCAACAAAGGTGGATTGCCCATGGATTATTTTGGCTTTTCTTTTTGTTGGTATTTACCCTGTTTGCCAGCCTCAATTCGGGCAAACTATACGATCATTTGGTGAATTACCTAGCCATGCTCCCCAGCCAAATGTTGGCAGCTTATACGCTCAACTATTTCCAAGTGCCTAAACTTTTACTCAAAAGAAGGTATCTGCTTTTTGTATTGTCTTTTGGGGTGTCCACCTATTTGTTTTCGGCCTTGGCCCGGTATTGTGTCGTACACATTGCCGAACCCCTCATTCGAAAAGAATTTTCCCAAGAATCAATCTTAGAAATTTTATCCGATGGAGGGTATCTGTTCATTGTTTACTTTCCAGCAGTGTACACCGTGGTATTTATTATGCTCATTATCAAGATATTCAAAGAGCGATTTGAGCAAAAACACCAAATAGAAGTATTACAAAAAGAAAAGGTGCACCACGAATTACAGTTTCTGAAAGCCCAAATTCACCCTCATTTTTTGTTCAATACTTTGAATAACCTATATGCTCTCACCTTGGCCAAGTCGGATGTGGCACCTGCGGTAGTGATGAAGCTATCAGATATGCTGGACTACATCTTGTACCAATGCAATGAACCTACTGTAACGATGCAACAGGAAGTAGGCCTTATTCAAAGCTACATCGACTTAGAGAAACTTCGCCATGGCACACGTTTGCAGGTTACTTTCCAAGCTGAGCTAGACAATCCCAATACGCCTATTGCTCCACTTATTTTACTATCGTTGGTAGAAAATGCCTTCAAACATGGCGCGCATCATCGCATTCAGCAACCCATGATTGATATTTATTTGAGGGTGGCAGATCGTGAGCTGTATATGATGGTCGAGAATACCAAGGTACCTCAACAATTTATGGAAGGAATTATTTCAGCCAACCAGGGCATTGGGAAAGTAAACCTACAGCGTCAACTGGCTTTAAATTATTATAAACTTCACCATTTAACCATTGAAGACACCGAAGAAATTTATCGGGTGACTTTGACTATCAATTTATAATCTATGACAATTAAGTGTTTAATTATTGACGATGAGCCTTTGGCAATTCAGATAATTCGGGAATACCTGACACAGGTCAGCGACCTTGAACTCGTGGCTACCTTCGAAAATTCGCTCGAGGCCTTTGAGTGGGTAAGCAAAAACCCCATTGATTTGATTTTTCTGGATATCCAAATGCCTTTGCTCACTGGGATTGATTTTGTGAAGACTTTGCCTCAACCTCCTAAAGTGATTTTTACGACTGCTCATCGCAACTATGCCATCGAAAGTTATGAACTCGACGTGGTAGACTATCTACTCAAGCCGATTTCCTTTATTCGTTTTTTTAAAGCCGTCAATAAGTTCAAAAGCCTCAGCGATATTCCAGTAGCTACTACTCAAATCACTCAACCAGAGCTGGTCCATAATCATTTATATGTCAATGCCAACAAGAAGTTTATCAAGATTCTATTTGAGCAAATTCGCTACATCGAGAGCATCAAAGACTATATCCATATCCATACTACCGACCAAAACGTGATTACCAAGGAAAAGATCAGCAGCTTTGCGGCCAAGCTTCCTCATAATTTTATGCGTATTCATCGCTCTTTTATTGTGAACATAGCGCGCATTACTGCCTTTACGGCTACCCATGTAGAAATAGAAGGCCAGGAACTACCCATCGGCTACAGTTACAAGAATGAAGTAATAGCTCGTCTAAAGGCTTAAAGCGCCTAGTTTTTATAACAACTGAGGTGATTTGTGTTCATCATTACCTCTACAACTGATGTCTTAACACCAGTTTAACAAACCTGTCCTTAGTTTTGTCAGCCACCTGACACAAATTCTTTCTTCTATCTCCTACTTTTGTTAAAGAAATTACCTATCTCCAAAACTATATAAGGTGCTTGCAGGTTTTGGAGTAAATTTTTTTCTGATCTAACCTTGATGTTATGTTTAAAACATTGACAAAAAATACTTTAGTAATTGCCTTGGTAGTATTGTTTGCTACTGCTTTTCGAATGGGAGAACCTGTACCTCAAAAGGCGGAAGATGTAAGCCCATTGTTGATTGGCGAAACCATCCCTGAAGCCTCGTTTATGGGAATGAATGGCAAAGAAGTAAACTTGAAAAAATTTGTGGAATCTAAACCAACCGTAGTCATTTTTTACCGTGGAGGTTGGTGTCCTTTCTGTAACCGTCAATTGGCTGGTTTACAAAAAATTGAAAAAGATATATTGAAAATGGGATATCAAATATTGGCTGTAAGCCCCGATAGTCCCGAGAATCTTAAGAAAACAATGGACAAAAATACTTTGTCTTACACATTGGTATCGGATGCTTCTATGGCAGTAGCTAAGAAGTTTGGGATTGCTTTCCAGGCACCAGAGCGTTACCGAAAGTTTTTGACCAAAAGTTCTGGTGGTAAAAATACCGAAAATTTATTACCTGTACCTGCGGTATTTTTGCTAGACACTGCTGGTAAAATCAAATTTGAGTATATCAACCCGAACTATAGAGAAAGACTCAGCCCTGAATTATTAATGGCGGCGGCCAAGGTTGGCAAAGCTAGTAAATAGATTTTATTAGATGATTGGCGTTTGGTTGCTTAAACGCTGGTAATCTCAAAGATATTGAAGGATATGATTTAGATTAAGCAACAATGGTGTAAAAATCAAAGACCGCAAGGGTTCAGCCTTTGCGGTCTTTTTGTGTTGTGCCCTTCCTGGTAAAAAGCCGATGCCTTAAAATGCAAATCTTTTCCAAAATATTACTATATTTCATTCACTATTATATTACAAAACAAAGATGTATATGAAAACATTGGAAAAGTTTGCGGAAAAGAATCCGCAAGTACTACAACCCACCGAACTTCAGGTATTGAAAGGTGGGGCAAGACGTAAAGTAAAAAGAGCTGGTTGCTCGTTACGCAGAAGAAGAAGAGCAAGTGGAGGTTGATAACCTCAAAGAAACCTTCTAATGATTTTTGTTTGAGCTATACAGTCACATTATATTACAAAACAAAGATGTATATGAAAACATTAGAAAAGTTTACGGAAAAGAATCCGCAAGTACTACAACCCACCGAACTTCAGGTATTGAAAGGTGGAGCAAGACGTAAAGTAAAAAGAGCTGGTTGCTCGTTACGCAGAAGAAGAAGAGCAAGTGGAGGTTGATAACCTCAAAGAAACCCTCAGGCAAATCAATTGTCTGAGGGTTTGCTTTAAACTAATATACAGCATTGGATTACGAAACGTTTGATGTAGCAGAAATCTGATTGGTTTTGAACCAAAGAAAAGCGACACCAAACAATAGAATAAGAACAATTAAAGCAAACCCTGGCCCACCTATCCCAGTAGCAATATGGGTATATACTGCCCCCAGCATGACAATTGCCAATGCTAAAGCTGCATAAAAAGCAGTTTTGGGAATAACCAGCAATATTCCCCCAAGTAACTCTACCAACCCCACCACTTTGACAAACCAAGGTGCATAACCCCAAGCTTCGAAGCGATGAATCATAGATGCTTTGGAGAGTAATTTGGGGTACCCAGCACTTATAAAAAGAAACGCTAATAAAATGGCCAATACCCACTTAGTAATCTTTAAGGTTTTGTTCATGTCGGTGATTTATTTGATGATGCTCAAACCTAATGAAAGCAAGGACGGTGTAATGATGGAAAGTGGATTTTGGGCTACTTGGCCCATTTTTGGGACGAATGGCCTTTACTAAAGAGTCGTTTTTAACAAGGCAAATACTCCAGCATATTTTCGAGAAACTGGTATTGCCTGGTCAACCTTCTCCAGCGTAATTTTCATTTGCTTTTTGTTGCCCTGAATAGATGTGATATGTTGCTGATTGATAAGAAATGAACGATGGCAAGGAACAATACCGTATGAGGCCAATTGTTTGGTAACTTTTGTAAGGGTAGTACGCACCAAAGTTTTACAAAGCCGTTTTTGTTGAGTGTTCCAATAATGGATAGCTACATAGTTGTCTTCAGAAGAAATAAAGTAGAGGTGGGGGATACTTACTTCAAAACCACCGCTTTGATCAGAGGCTTTGATTTTAAGCGTTTTGGAGGTATAACATTCTTTTAGCTTACGTTGAAGCACTTGAGTACCCTCTGTAATAGGAACAACAATGAAAATGATAATGCTTGCCCCAGTTAAGATGGATTGCCAACCTGGAGTGAGTATTAACGCAAAACTACTTTGTAGAAATATAAGCCAGCAAACCAAAAACAAAAGCGTTGATTGGTAGAAATGCCAACCTACTTTTTGTAGTATACCCCAATGCATTATTTTCAACCTTTGTATAATCAGGGCCTTGATCACTTGTTCGTTGAGTAATAACACACCTGAAATAGCCAATGCGTACCAAACCCACAACCATTGAAAATCAACATCTTGTAGTTGATAACGGATGCCAAAAGGTCGTATTATGAGCATGACGGCCAGAAATACTACCCCAGCTAATAGTGTTATAAAGTATTGAGTATCTACTTTGCGAACTTGTTGAGGGACATATCCAATAAAGTTGAGAAAAATAGAAAAACGCTTCATATACTAATTTATGAAAACCAAGCTTTAAAATCCACTATAAGATATCCAACAATACTGGGTATTAAAATCATCAAAGACTTGCCGAATGTTGAGTGCTTCTGCCAATGAAACATCTAATACTAAACCTGTGTAATATCTTTCAAAGGAACCAGCCACATCTTCCTCTGTTAAATACTCCTTTTCATAATCTTCTAATAGTTCTACCAACAACTCATCCTCCATGATTCGCTCATGAGCCTCGGCGTGGAAAATACCATAGTAATACTTCCAAGTGGTTTGTTGCTGTAATATATCATATAACAGTTGGCCAATTTCGTGAATCATTTTCTCCTCGAGAAGTTTAATATTGGTCTCTGGGCTTCCCCAGGCCATTCCTATCGGATGAATACTGGCAAACCATTCATGCTTGTAAAAATTAACTGAGCAATCAAAAGTCAAAGAGTGTTGGTTAGATAATACGCAGGTTTTATTTTGAAAAAATTGTGTGATGGTTTGGGCATCTTCCTGAGTAGGGCAGGAGAACCCAGCATCATAAAATACGGCCATAAAATCATTCATATCTAAAACCCAATCGGATTTCTTGGAGGGGGCTTGGTAGAGTCTTCCAGTACTTGGGCGAGTTCCTGAAGCATGTTTACTACAATATCGAACTGACGATTTTGGCTGGAAATTTTGCCTTGTTGTTTATCCAGACGTTGTTCTATGTTTCCCAAACGATCTTCTAACTGAGGAGAAAGTGCTGCCACAAATTGTTCGTTGACCTTTTGTTGCTCGAGTTCTTTCATCATGGTCACAAAAGTTCGGGCAATCATAATACTCATCCTTACGGCCACGTTTGACTTAAGAATACCGGCTGCCTGAATAACCCCCAACTCGGTAAAAGCAGTTGGGAAACTACTCGAATGCTTGAGGTTGGCGAACCGGTCACAATTTGTGACCAGTTCATCTCTTTCCTCTTGAGTAAGTTTAAACATAAAGTCTTCAGGAAATTTTTCGATGTTTCTTTTCACGGCTTGATTGAAGTGTTTAGTCTCAACTTCGTATAACCGAGCCAAATCTACATCTAAAATTACGTTCTGATTTCTTAATGAAACAATGACATCTCTTACCGGATTGATTTTATCGAGCATACAATCGTTTAGTCGTTTAATAATGTTGAATTGTGAAATAGTGCTATAGTGTATTCTATAGCAATATAACCATTTCACAACTGGAATACGAGCGCAAAGATCACAGGAAATAAGTTTATTTTTTTTATTAATTACTGATGTTACGCACGAATGAATATCGATTAACGAACAGCGATTTTTGAAATATAGCCAACTCAAGCGCCTTATTCAAGGACTATTAATCGGTGTTCAACATTCAAAACTTGCGTAACTCGAGTTACTTATCTTGTTAATCTTCCTGGTCTTCCTGCTCTTTTTTGATCGCCTCCAGTCCTTTTTTAATCAATTCGGCGGCTACCTTAGCCTTACTCATTTTTACATCTTCTTTGAAGGATTTTTCAAACTGATACTTCTGGATTTCTTTGTCCGTATCGTTGTCTACTTCAATGTTCATCTTGGGCATAGTGCTACAATTTATTAAGTTGTGAAATTTTATAACAAGTTGTTATAACTTATGCAAAGTTACACAAAATGTATGAAAAGTTTGAATAATTACAAACCTCTTCTTACATTTGTAACAAGTTGTTATAATAAATTATTGAGTGATATAGATAACACTACTCAAAACAACAAATAATAGACCATACCTCCCATAACAACTAAATAATTTTGCTAATTTTTTGAGTAATAAATCTTGATTTTGCTAAAAATATTAGCCAAATTTACATCGTAATGATCAAAAATTTAGCAAAACACCTTTAAAAACTTGAAATAGAAGAAATTACAAACTCAGAGGTCATGAAAAATCTTGCTCAAAAATTAAAAAAAGTAAAAAAGCCCTCGGAGTGCCACCAGTCTGATGTGTATTCTGAAACTTATCATCTGGCCAAGATGAAGGCAAACTACGAGAAAGCGCGCGAGGAACTGGCTGTTCAACCTTATTCACAACGGATGAAGCCCTTGGATAACTTCCTGTATGGGTTTCGGTCAGTGTATCATTTTATATCAGTTATTTTGGGATTGGCTACTTGTGTATTGGTAAGCCTGGTATTTGTTGGGGCTGATTTAGATGGAAATGGTCAGTTTCCTGCCTGGATGCTCATTTTGATGGCATTATTGATAGGCGGTTTATTAGTGGGTATTTTGGTCGCAGTAGAACTGGCCAAGATTACTTTTGCCAAAAATATTTTCAAAGCCAAAGCCAAACGAGGCCGTATTAGCAACCTGTCTATAGTTGGATTATCATTTCTGGTATTTGTATCGATTGCATTGAGCGGAGTAGGAGGAGCATTGCTTTCTTTTAAAATGGGAGACAAAACCAAAACCCTGACTCAAGACCTAAAAACCAATGAACAAAAAGTAGCAAAACAGTATGATGCTCGCCTGAAGCAGCTGAATCAGGTAATTGCTGGATTGGAAAACCTGTCGGTGGACAAAAAGGCCAGACGTTGGGGATTGACCAAAGAAGAACAGGCCAACTTACAACAGAGTAAAGCGGAAAAGCGGCAAATTTTAGCCAAGAAAGAACAAAAATTGAGCTCGCTCAATACCAAACATACCGCTGAAATAAAAGCTAATAAGGACTATACCTCTACCACAATGTATGTGGCTTTAGGGTTGATTACTGTATTGGAGTTGATTACCATTTATGCCTATTTCTTTCATTTTCAATACTTGGCTCGCACCGAACAAGAGGGGGTACAATTTGATATTCTTTCGGATAGTGGAGTAACTGAAAAGCCTCAGGAAATGATGGTAGAAACACTGGTGAACCGATTGAGTGATGCCTTGCTCACTACCCAATCTAAAGCTCAAGCAGCACCTACCCAAGACTGGATGCAGGCTTTGGAGCAAAAAGTAGCACAGTTGACCAATCAAGTGCAGGGAACACCTGCTTTGGCTACTCAACCTCATAATGAGATTAGTTTGCGTCCGAGTAGTATGCGTAAGCAGGAGGTAACAGACCCGAGAGCGGTCAACCAAAACGCACCTAAGGGCACTCATGTAGAATGTAGCAATTCCCAATGTAGCAATACCTTTACCAAGAAAAGTAAAAATCATAAGTATTGCAGCCCAGGATGTAGAACGAATAAATCTTTTAATTTATCATAAGAAACCACAAGCTGCAAGGCCTTTAACTAACAAATGACACTATGAAAAAATGACTTGTGGCTTGTACCTTTTTACCTTGAACCAATCTCAACCTGCAAAACCTAACTAATTTAAAAAGTACATCAATTATAAATGGATAGATCACCAAACACTTTTTGGCTCGTAGCTGGGGAGTGTTTTTTTATAACCGAATTTTCCAACGTACTTTCCCCCTGTTATTTGGATAATCATTGCTTGGTTTCGTTGTTTCTATACCCTCAAGTTGTAGGTCTTACCGTAGGGAGACCTACAATGCATAATTCACCCTTGAAAATTAGGTTATTTGTGATGATTAGGTGTCTGTCATCCGATCAATCATTGTTTGGTCTCGTTTCTCTAAGACCAAGCAAACGGTCGTAGCGGTCATATAACCTAAGTTGTTTCTATACTCTCAAGTTGTAGGTCTCACCGTAGGGAGACCTACAATGCATAATTCACCCTTGAAAATTAGGTTATTTGTGATGATTAGGTGTCTGTCATCCAATCAATCATTGCTTGGTCTCGTTTCTCTAAGACCAAGCAAACGGTCGTATAGTCTAGTTGTTTCTATACTCTCAAGTTGTAGGTCTTACCGTAGGGAGACCTACAATGCACAAACTCACATCTGAAAATTTGGTTACTGATTGTTTGCGATAAGTAGGTGTCTGTCATCCGATCAATCATTGTTTGGTCTCGTTTCTCTAAGACCAAGCAAACGGTCGTAGCGGTCATATAACCTACGTTGTTTCTATACTCTCAAGTTGTAGGTCTTACCGTAGGGAGACCTACAATGCATAGTTTACCCTTGAAAATTGGGTTATTTGCGATAAGTAGATGTCTGTCATCCGATCAATCATTGTTTGGTCTCGTTTCACAAAGACCAAGCAATAAGTGTTTTTTTATAATCGTGTTTTTCGTTATTGGTAAAAGAAAGAAGAGAATATTCACTCAAAGAATTCCATATAATGTGACAAAAATTCAAAACTTTGATTATCCGTTTCATAAAATTTACAAGAACTATAAGGATATTCAATTGGTGAATTAGCTAACATCCATCCCTTTTGTACAGGATTATTATGAATGTAATCAAGCTTCTGTTCTATTACTTTTCGTGAGGGCAAAAACTTTGTTAATGAGTCTTTTTGCCAAAATTGATATTTCCTATCTGATGCTTCTACTGCAAAATGTGCTAAAACTTGTGGATGATTCTTTTTGAGGTCATAATATATTTTTTGTCCTGTATACTTCAAAAAATCTCTTTGAATATCTTTCAAAAGATAAGGAGGAAGTATTTTCCATAACAAGTGAATGTGATTAGGCATAATTACAAAAGCATACACTTTTATCTTCTCCCGTTCTACTAAAAAAGATAAACTATCAATCAGGAGTTGTTTATAAATTTTTGGAACTAAGAGCTTTTTCCATTGATAAATGGTGGCGGTAAAAAATCCGATATAACTGTGCTCTGGTAGCTCTTCTATGTCTTTAATCATTTTCCGTATATCTGATTAGAAACTCTATTAAAAATAAACCTACAATGCTAAACTCATCCCTGAAACTTAGGTTATTTGTGATGAGTGGATATCTATCATCCAATCAATCGTAGCTTGGTCTCGTTTCACAAAGACCAAGCAAGCGGTCAGTGATCATATAGTGTTTCTACACCCTCAAGTTGTAGGTCTTACCGTAGGGAGACCTACAATGCTAAACTCATCCCTGAAACTTAGGTTATTTGTGATGGGTGGATATCTATCATCCAATCAATCGTAGCTTGGTCTCGTTTCACAAAGACCAAGCAAGCAGTCCGGTTGTTTTTCTACATTTTCAAGTTGTAGTAAGACCTACAATGTTGAACTCATCCCTGAAACTTAGGTTATTTGTGATGAGTGGATATCTATCATCCGATCAATCATAGCTTGGTCTCGTTTCACAAAGACCAAGCAAGCAGTCAGTGGTCATGTAGTGTTTCTACACCCTCAAGTTGTAGGTCTTACCGTAGGGAGACCTACAATGCTAGCTATCATCCGATCAATCATAGCTTGGTCTCGTTTCACAAAGACCAAGCAGGAGAGCGTTTTTATAACCGGGTTTTCCAACGTACTTTCCCTGTTTTAGGATTGAGCCGTAACAAATAGCCACCAATCAAACAAATGATTTCTCCATTGCCTAAAATAGGGGTAGTGTAATGAAGCTCCACTTGTTCACTGCTAAAAAAATCAGTGACTCCTAACTTTTCAGCGGTTTTTTGCCAATAGACTTTATTTTTTGCATTGATTGCTGTGAATATCTCATCTACTTTTTTATTGGTTTGATAGCTCTTAATAATGCCACAATCATGTTTGTCGAAACAAGCCCTTAATCGGCTGTAATAGTAGCGTTTGCCACCCAAAGTGTTATAATTCAGACCAGAGAGATGTATAGAACAATTCATGAGAGACTTGCTGGTTCGTTCCCGATCTTTATGATAAAAATAATCTTTGGCGGTGGTGATTTGGGTAAACTTTTCTTTTCCAATCCTATGTACAATCATCGTATCTGGTATTTGTTCATCGACTACCTTTTTAGAAATAATAGCGCCGCTTTTTTGATCTACTAAATACACGCGATGAATAATTTTTTCGGGGCCACGGGAAGGAGGGCGTATCTTTACATCCTTGATAGCGATGTAGTTATTCGACATTCCAAAATAAGGGATGTTATCTTCATGAAGATAACCATAACCAAAGAAACCATCATTGAAAGCAGCTACGATTCCCAATATAAATCCCAGTGCAAACAATGACCTCGCTATATAATGAAAAATCGCCTTCTTTTGTGCACCAAGCACCAAAACCAATAAAAGGCCACCAAATATGACCACCAGGTTGCCCATCTTTGTAAGGGAGAAGAGAGGGTCAAGCCAACCGACCAATATATAAGCCATCATAGAGTGAAAATTTAGATATAGATGTTTTTACAACCTCGCCTGCCAACGTATACCAATCCATAGAGATAACC
>DMXI01000072.1 GCA_003483885.1 Microscillaceae bacterium | reverse complement strand
TGCTTTATTTTCAAAGTTTTTTGGGGTGTGTTTCTAACCAAAGAAACAAACCAAACATCATCAGTAGTCCAAAGGAGGGAGGGTAAGACTATACCAGTACAAAACCAAGGGTCGATGAAATTATTATAATGGGCCAATCGACTATGGACTATCAACTATTTACAAATCTACATAATTTTTGAGGTTATTGGAAACACACCATTTTATCTGTAAATAGTCCGATTTGGTTTTTTGTTATTTTAACCAATCAATATTGGGAATGTTTTTTCTATTAAGAAATGAATAATTGACAGCTTTGGGAAACTTGTACAGATATTTTATTTTAAAATAGAGTTTTTTTTTGCTATTTAGTATCTAATAATCCCTTCAAAGTTTTCTTGAAAGTGATTACACATCTAAGGCATAGGTACCACACAAACCACCACAAATCCATATTTTAAAGCTTCAAATGAAGGCGTAAGCATTTACAGGGTACCGGGTTTATTCAAATATCTTATACTATTGGTTGGCAGGGCATTTTGCTAAATCAGGATGCTACTATAGTACCTTATTTTCCCTATTATTCTTTCGGTCAGTGTCCTATATCTTTTGAAACTATTCATAAAACAGATAAAAGGTGAAACATCTATTGCAAATATTTGTGCTGATTTTGGGCACTTGCTGGCAGATACATGCCCAAAGTGTTGACAATGACGAAGCATCGGAGAGTAAGTATGCGTTTAAACAATTAATCCAAGAGTTTCTCCGTACAGAAGCGGTATATCCCCAAGAGAAAGGAGAAGTGCAGTTTACGACTAGTCATTATTATACCCCTCAAACAAACTTCACTACTGCCAATACATCATTATTGGTAGAATATGGTATTACCCAGTTTTTACAGATAGAGGCAGAAATGCCGTATTTGTGGAATGACCCTAATCCAGGAGAGGCGATGCGAGGTTTTGGAGACTTAGAGGTTGGGTTGTTGTATAATTTTTGGAACAAACGCCAAATATCAGTTTCAGCAGTACTGGAGGCTGGGATTCCCACGGGTAATCAGGACCAGGCACTGGGAAATGGTGTGGTGGCTTGGGAACCTAAACTGGTATTGGCAAATCAATGGGGAAAGCTACAAACTCATTTAGACGTTGGCCTTGAGTTTACCTCAGAAGAAACGGAATATGCCTATAATTTGGCCGCTATCTATCCGTTAGGAGCATTCAAAGTAGTAACCGAACTCAATGGTAGTTACGAGCAGGCATCTGACGAACCAGATCAGAGTCAATGGTTTATCACCCCAGCGCTGATTTGGAATGGGGTGCCTGGACTAGAGGTGGCTTTGGGGAGTTCAATAAAGCTGGATGGAGCGCAAACTGTTCAGTTTGGATTTAGGTTAACATTTGAGTTTGAAACGATAGAGGATTAAAACTTCAGCTATCATTATTTGTAAAATAGATATGTTGAGAATCGCATGAAAATTAGTGCAAAATTAATTGGAGGCTTTACGATCATTGCGGTCATAGGCGTGCTCACTTCTTTGTTTTTACTGTACAACAGTAATCGTATGATCAAAGAGATGAGCATTAGTGCCAATGAAAGCACCCCAGAGCTTAACTTTTTGGGAGAGGTAGAAGCGCTTACCCATGAAATGATTCTGGAGAGTTTGGCAGAAGAAAGCAAACTTTCAAAATTACAGCAATTATACCAACGCATGAAGCAAACAATTGCGTTGTCGGAAAAAAATGAGAAAGACGATGATGATGATGAAAGTTTAGAAGATCAGCAGCTGGAAAAAAACTACTTGCAAGGCTTGAAAAAAGAGGTAGATTCCTTGTTTAGCCTTTGTCGTCAATTGTGTGAGCTTAAGCAGCAACTGGGAGACATTCGGCAAATAGCCGCCTTGGAAATGCAAGTAAAGGCGGTTTCAAAAAAAATGCGAACCTCATTAGCCCAAAGGCGACAAAAAGAATTTATAGAGTTTAGGGCTCGGGTGAAAAATGCGGAACAAACGATCGATAGCCAGGAAAAGCAGTTTATGGTCATTGTCATCATTACTTTTGTGTTTACCATTGGCTTGGGAGGATGGTTGAGCTATAGAATCGTAAAGCCCATCAAAAGATTACAAACTGCTTCAGAAGGTGTAACTGCTGGGGTATACAATGCCAAATTAACTGTAACTAGCCGGGACGAAATAGGTAGTTTGACCAATATTTTTAATCAAATGACCCAGGCACTCGCTAAAATATCAGCAGAAAATCAACAGTTGATCACAAAAGTTCAACAAAACAATTTTAACTTGACTTCTTTGATGCAAAGTACTTCTGATAGCATTCACTCTATTAACCAAGTGTTTGAAGTTGTCACCTTTAATGAAGCATTTGAGCAATACTATCAAAATTTACAAATCAAAGTAGCCCCTCAATTGTTAGTGACCGATTTGCTCACCCAAACAGAGAGTAATAACATATATGAGGAGGAGCATTATCAAGAAGCATTCAAAGGACGAAAGCACACTGTTGTAAAATCTATTAGAAGAGGAAGAGAGCATTTTTTCTATGAAATTACCTATAATCCCATCATTGATCAGCAAAGACAAGTGTCGGGTATTTCGGTTTTTTGTAAAGACATTACTGCTCAGGAAGAATATCGTCAGACTTTACAATTGGTAAACGAAGAGTTAGAAACTAGTCAGGAAGAGCTAGTCCAAAATCAGGAAGAATTAATCATTACCAACGAACAACTTAATAAAAATAAACAACAACTAGAAGATTTGGTAGAGACTATCAAGGCCAACGAAACCCAACTTCAGGCACATGTAGAAGAACTAAAAGATGCACAGAAACAGCTGCTGGAAGCACAAGACCAGGCGTATAAGGCCAATGAGGCCAAAACCCGATTTTTGGCAAATATGAGTCATGAGATTCGGTCTCCTTTAAATGCTATTTCTGGGTTTAGTCAGATTTTGTTAGATAAAAGCGAAAAACTGCCCATGCCAGCAGAGTTTCATCAATTCTTGCAAAACATCAATCAAAGCAGTCAAAATTTATCAGAACTTATCAATAATATTTTGGACTTATCGAAAATCGAAGCCGGGAAAACTGAACTATTTCTTGAAGACTTAGACTTTAAGCAATTGTTTCAGGGAGTATATCATATTAATCAAGGGAACGCCACCCAAAAAAATGTGCAGCTAACCTATAGCTATGATTCGGTACTGCCTGTTTACATTACGATTGATCGTACCAAGATTAATCAGGTACTGATGAATTTAGTCTCTAATGCGCTAAAGTTTACCCCCACAGAAGGGCGGGTAACCATGAAAGCCCACAAGGAAGTGCAACAGCAAGCGTTGAGCCAGTCGACACACCAAGAATGGCTGGTGCTGGAGGTAGCAGATGAAGGTATCGGAATCCCTGAGGATAAACTTGAGCACATATTTGAAGCCTTCGAGCAAAGTGATAACACCATTACGCGGCGTTTTGGTGGAACGGGCCTGGGACTGGCCATTACCAAAAAAATGGTTGAAATGATGGAGGGAAGCATTACAGTAGTGAGTCAGGAAGGAAAAGGTAGTACTTTTACGGTGAAATTGCCCTTAAAACCCACTGATCAAAACAAACAAGCCTTACCTGAGAAAACCTACGAACCACACCAGTTTGCAGCCGATAATGTAGTATTGATTGCAGAGGATAATATATTCAACCAACAAGTGCTGAAAGTGTATTTTAAAAGGTTTCCTTTTGAAGTATATGTGGTAGAAAACGGAAAACTGGCGGTAGATAAAGCCAAAGAGGTGAAGCCTGATTTGATTTTGATGGATTTACATATGCCAGAAATGAGCGGTTTGGAGGCCACTCGCGCCATTCGACAAATCAATGAGTTTGTTAACTTACCAATTGTGGCGGTTTCCGCAGATGCTTTTATCCAGCAACAGCAAAATGCATTGAATGCCGGGATGAACGATTACCTGACCAAGCCTGTGAATCTAAAAAAGCTCAAAGAGGTGCTTGTGAGATATCTGAAGATAAACGAAGAACTACAAGACGCTTCAGGTACAGAAGTAGCAACAAATGTGTTGACTCCCGAGCATTTAGAGCAAATGCAATCCTGCCTTGAAACATTAAAGAAGATCCCGGTTTTTAAGTCAGGCGATCTACTGGAGCAAATCAAGAAATTACGTAATTTGATACCCAGAGGCCAAACCCAATACATGACTTTGATCGATGCTTTGGAGGATGCAGTGTTTGAAGATGACCCCGAAGAAATACAGGCCGCACTGGGCAAATTATTGGATATGGCTTTTGAATAATATCCAACATTGATTTTGGAATATAGCTAAAAAACTACAACCCGATGGAAAATAAGATTTTAATCGTAGATGACGAGCGAATGGTCATTATGCAGGTGAGCGAGTGGCTGGCAGCCCAAGGTTATCAGTATAACTTTGTCTCTAAGCCTCGTTTGTTGATGAAAAAGATCGAAGCCGAGGCATTTGATTTGATTTTGTTGGATATTAATATGCCCGATATAGATGGTATTACTTTGCTTACCCAACTCAAAAACCACGAGCGGTATCGACACATTCCTGTGATTATGATGACAGGGGATGCCAATGATCAAACGCTGGCTAATTGTTTCAAATACGGAGTAGAAGATTATGTCACCAAGCCTATCCACGAGCTGGTCTTAATGGCGAGGGTAAATTCGGCGATTACCCGACAACGCTATTTAAAGAAAAACCTGGAGCAGCAACAATTATTAACTGCTCGTCTGCAGGAGTTAGAGCATAAAGAAACCTTGTTGGTAGAGCAAAAAGAGGCGCTGGAAAAAGCGGTAAATTACATTACAGAGAGTATCGATTACGCCCAAAATATTCAGCAAGCACTACTGTTTTCGGCTAATCAATTGCAACATCTGTTACCCGAATCGTTTGTGTTGCTTCAACCATTAGATATTGTCAGCGGTGACTTTTACTGGTGCGCTGAAGTCAAGCAAGTTCAAGATTCAAAGACAGTACTGGCGGCGGTAGATTGTACTGGACACGGAGTACCTGGGGCATTTATGTCGCTGATTGCCAATGCTTGTTTAGATCAACTCATCAAATGGCAAAAAATGGTTGACCCCGCGGCCATACTTACTCAGTTGCATCAGTTGATTTTGAATGCTTTACGACAAAACGAAACCGCAAACCAAGATGGTATGGAAATGAGCATTTGCGTAATAGATGCCCAAACCCAACAATTGGAGTTTGCCGGAGCACGAAGCCCTTTGGTGTATATTCAGGAAAATGAAGTTCACTTGGTCAAAGGAGACATTACGCCTATTGGAGGAAGTTGGGGAGAAGAGAGGCGTTCGTTTATCTCGCATCAAATCCCATTAAAAACTTCCACCACATTTTACTTATTTTCTGATGGTTATCTAGATCAATTTGGAGGAAAAAACAATAAAAAATTTCTAAAGAGCCAATTTATTGAGGTATTGCAAAAAGTTCACACCTGCCCTTTGGATGAGCAAAAAACGATACTGGAAAAGCGGCTCCAGCAATGGATGCAAACAGGAAATACGTTCAACGAACCAGTGGCTCAAACCGATGATATTCTGGTCATTGGATTTCGGGTATGAATAACGTTTGTCTTGAATGGTTTTCAAGTCTTTTTCCAGTTTAATCAATGCATTTTTTGGATTGTGGTTATCTACTGTGTTATATTTGAAACATAGTACTATGTATAACCATATTATGATTCAAAATGCCATATATCCACCCCTGGACTTTAGGTCAAAAAGTGATCTTTAGATTTATCAGTAGTCTTTTTACATTATTTATATTTCCTTTTCCTTTCAACTATATTCCTCCCTTTTCCTGGTTATTTGAATATTATAGCCAGTTTATCCGATTTTTGACGCAACAGGTGGGAAGCTATCTTTTAGGGATTAGCCAACCTATTAGTAGAGCAGTAACTGGCAGTGGTGATCAACTGTACAATTGGGTCAATGCTTTCACCTATCTTTTATTGGCCTTCCTCATTACTATTATTTGGACCATACTAGACCGAAAACGCCCTTCTTATCGAATATTTTTCAAGTGGCTTTTATTGTTTGTGAGCTATTATCTTATGATGCAAATGCTGATCTATGGGCTGATCAAGGTTTTCTATATCCAGTTTAGCCCTTTAAGCATGGAGCAGCTTTTTCAAACCTATGGGTATTCTTCTCCTTTGCGATTAATGTGGAGTTTTATGGGAGCTTCTCAGACTTATTCGGTTTTTGCGGGCCTGCTAGAAGTAGCAGCAGCAGTATTACTTATATTTAGAAAAACCAGGGTTATAGGAGGTTTAATCAGCTTTGGTGTCATGCTCAATGTATTTGTGATGAATATGAGTTATGATGTGCCCGTGAAACTTTTTTCATTTCAGTATATGTTAATGGGATTGCTGTTAGTGCTGGCTGATTATCGGCGATTGCTGGCGGTGTTTGTACAGAGTAAAAACGAAATACCTGCTACAGTTTATCAACCTGTTTTTCAGAAACGGCGAAATCGTAACTTACTCATTGCTTTTCAAGCATTGTTTGTAGTATTCCTGGCCATTGTCCAGATTTGGAGTGGATGGATGGGGCAGAAAAAGTATGGAATATCCAGACCCAAACCAGTTTTATACGGAGTGTATAATGTGACCAAATTTGTGAAGAATGGGCAAGCCATCCCCCCATTGGTTACCGATACTATTCGCTGGAGGCGTTTACTTATTGATTATCCCAAATGGGTGTCTGTTATGCATATGGATGATCGCTATCAACGATATTTGGTGAAAACCGATACCATCAAAAAGCAAATGATATTTAGCCTTCGAAAAGATACCGTAAATAAATACACAATGCAGTATAAACGAATGGGCAAGGATTTGAAATTAACGGGAGTGTTGAAACAAGACACCTTGGACATTACCTTTCAATACTATCCATTGACGAATTTTAATGTGCTCAAACGTGATTTTCATTGGGTAAGTGAGACCCCTCGGAATGGGTACAAGGATGATTGATGATATTTTTAGATGGGTAGGGAAGTTTGTCTCCTTAACAATCTTTAACATCCTCTACGCCGTTGGCCGTGTCCTCACGGTCAACTGTAAGTAGTATGCTGTTCCCCTTAACAATCTTTAACATCCTCTCTAACATTTTTTAACGTAGTAAATTCTCTGAGAGGCCAGGGCTTACGGTAATTTTGAATATAAAATTATCAGACGATACTTATCAAATTACTTTAGGCCCATGACGCATCTACTCAAAAAACAGCTTGGCAACTTTGTCTGGCTTAACAACCTCCTAGGAGGCTTTATGTTTTTGATTGCCCTCACTGTATACACCCTCACCGTAGAGCCTACGGCCAGCTTTTGGGACTGTGGCGAATTTATAGCCTGTGCTTATAAACTTCAGGCTCCTCACCCGCCAGGTACTCCTTTATTTTTATTAGTAGGGCGACTATTTTCTCTTATGGCAGGCAATGATGTTTCACAAGTGGCCTATTGGGTCAATATGATGTCGGTGGTGTGTAGTGCAGCCACGATCATGCTGTTGTTTTGGAGCATTAGTTTGCTTGGCCTCAAGCTGATGCGTACTACTAAAGAAACCATTACCCAATCTCAATCTTTTACCTTGCTTGGTTCGGCTGCGGTAGGGGCACTGGCGTATACCTTTTCCGATTCGTTTTGGTTTTCGGCAGTAGAAGCTGAAGTCTATGCGATGTCGGCCTTGTTTACCTCTTTTGTATTTTGGGCCATGTTGCGTTGGGACGCGGTAGACAATCCTCGTTTTGCCAATCAATGGCTACTTTTGATTGCTTATGTAATTGGACTTTCATTGGGGGTACACATTCTCAATCTTTTGACGATTCCCGCTCTGGGGTTGATATACTATTTTAAGCACCACAGCGAAATTAAGTTTTGGGGAGTAGCGAAGATATTGGCCATTAGCGGTGGAATTATCTTATTGTTATTGGTTGGCGTAATCGCTTGGTTACCCGCGCTAATCTTCAGAGTAGAATTGCTCATGGTCAATAGCTTTGGTTTGCCCTTCAACACAGGTTTTTGGATCGTATTATTGGGCATTATAGGCGGCTTAACCTATGGGGTTTATTATAGCATCCAAAAGCAAAAACCACAGCTCAATACTTTTTTAATGGCCTTTACCTTGTTGTTGTTGGGGTATGGCTCTTATGGCGTAATCGTGGTACGAGCGCAATACGATACCCCCATCAATATGAATAAGCCCAATGAGGTAACCAAGTTTATGAGTTATGTCAATCGTGAGCAATATGGCAATGTACCTTTGTTTCGCGGGCCGCATTATGAATCAAAATTATTGGATAGCAAACCTGCTAAATGGGTATACCGACGGGTGGGTAAACGTTACCGACGGGTAGATTATACCCCTAAATACACCTATGATCAGTACATGCTTTTTCCTCGCTTGTACAGCTCCCGCGACAATCATCCAGCCCTGTATCGCCAAATACTCAACAAACGTGCAGGCGAAAAACCCACCACCGCTGACAACTTTAAGTACTTTTGGAGCCACCAGTTGGGGCATATGTATTGGCGGTATTTTCTATGGAATTTTGTAGGACGCCAAAGCGATGTGCAGGATGCGGGGGTGATGTTGCCTCACCAACTACAATCTAACTTACCTGAAGCCTTACGGCGTAACAAGGCCAACAATCAATTTTTTATGCTGCCGCTTTTGTTAGGTTTGATTGGGGCATTTTTCCAGTTCCGAAGCAGCAAACCTGTGTTTATGATCAACGCCTTGTTTTTTGCCCTTACTGGCGTGGCCTTGGTCTTATATTTTAATGCACCACCCGTGGAGCCTCGTGAACGGGATTATATATATGTGGGTTCTTTTTATGCTTTTGCGATTTGGATGGCTTTTGGCACCATGGCGCTGGCCAACTGGGGAAGTTATCTATTCAAACGTCATAAAATGGCCGCTGCTTTTGCCACTACGTTGGGGTTGAGTGTGGCTTTTTTGATGGGGCTCGAGGGCTGGGATGATCATAATCGATCGAATCGAGTGTTTTCGGTCAACTCTGCCAAAAACATGCTTGAGAGCTGTGCCCCGGATTCCATCTTGCTAGTAAGCGGCGATAACGAAACTTATCCCTTGTGGTATGCTCAAGAAGTAGAAGGGTTTAGAACCGACGTACGAGTGTGCAACCTCCAATTGATGACCGGGCCTTGGTATATGGAACAACTCCGCCGTAAACAATACAAGTCAGCAGCATTGCCTTTGGGGTTAGACCAGTCGCATTATGCCCGCGGCACCAATAGTTATTTACCTTTTATTCCTGCCACCCAAAACCCTGGCTTTTCTAAAAAAGTAGCCAAACAATTGGTAGAGCAAGGAATGAACCTTAAGCAATATTTTCAGCTATTGAAAAAACGCGACCCTCGCCTAAAGTACCAAAACGGAGAGCGTAACCTGAATATGTTGCCTACCCAAAAGCTAGTGTTGCCCATTGACAAAGCGGCCATTTTGAAAAAAGGCATTGTACCTCAAGACAAAATTCATTTGCTCCAGGATTACATGGCTTGGCAACTTCCTCAAAAGTATTTGTATAAAGACGATTTAGCCATTCTGGATTTGATGGCACATAATAATTGGGAACGCCCTATTTATTTTTCTCCCCGATTGGGTAATGACGATTATTTGGGGTTGCAAGAGCATCTGCAATTAGAAGGTGGCGCTATGCGACTGTTGCCTGTAAAAGTGGCAGGAGCACGTGATGGCTTTGTAAACTCAACATTGACTTATAAAAACCTACTTAAGAAATCAGACTGGACGGGGTTAGATGATCCTAACATCTATTATGATGAAATTCACCGTCGTATGATTTCATCCAGCAGAGAGTCTTTTTATCGTTTGGCGGTGCAACTTTATAACGAACGGCAATACAAAAAAGCCAAAGAGGTAATCTTGTTTTGCCTGGAGAAAATACCTGATGAGGTAGTGCCCTATAGCTACTATGTAGTGCCTATGCTTGATATTTTGTGGGAAGTGGGCGAACCTAAACGTGCGGCCAAAATTGGGGAAATGTTGGCCAAACGAGCCGATGAATATTTGAGTTACCTGGAAGCATATGAAGCCAAAAACCGCCGTAATATCTCTATTAACTACTCTATATTAGGGCAGATTGCCCAAATGTTTGAAAAGCACAAATGGCCTCAAGCCAAAAAATACAAGGCAATGATAGCCAAACACTATCACTTGTTGCAGTAAAGTTTTTACCATCTGTGGCATACTACTAGACATTTTGGCTAAAGTTGGCCTTGAGGACACGGCCAACGGCGTGGTCGCCTTCGTTTGTGGAGACACAAACGAAAAATGCCTAGTAATTATGCATCAGTTGTTAACTTCCTTTGGTATAACTATATAAAGTTGGTACTAGGGGAAGTTTTTTTATGTGGTAAAACCTGTTTTTTGCGAGATAAAATTCTATTTTTAGCGTATTGTATGAATTGAAAGGTAGCTGACATTTAAGATTATAATATATCATTACTTTGCAATTAATACAACAATAAACGACACCTCACTTTACAAAGACAAACATTGTCATTTCTTTGATTGATAATTACTCATAGTATCAGATATCAGGACTTCCCAACAACATAGATCCTATCCTTTTGTCTGTGAATAGTAATAATTTGTATGATTTTTATTATATTTTAATTTGGACAGCGTTTTGGTACAGTCCATGTCAATTAAACATACGCTAAGCAATCAACACATAATCTATTATACATTACAATTTGTCAAACCTATTTTACAATGGAGCGATTTAAAAAGTTTATGGATCAGATCGGTTTTCTGGAGCTGGAATTTCTGGAAATACTGGTTTTATTGATTCCACTCATACTTGTTTATATGTTTATTCGAGACATCTTGAATAAGCGCCAAACCATCAAACACAACTTCCCGGTAGTAGGACGTTTGCGTTATTTTCTAGAGTCTATCGGACCCGAGCTTCGCCAATATATTGTAGCAAACAACCGCGAAGAGTTGCCTTTTAACCGAAGCCAACGATCTTGGGTATATGCTTCGGCCAAAAAGCAAAACAATTATGAAGGGTTCGGAACCGATAAAGATATTTATGCTCCTGGACACGTATTCATCAATCCTGCCCTGTTTGCTTATAAGCCCCCCGAAGGCCATATTAGTTTGATTGATCCTACTTTTTTGCCTTGTGCTAAAGCTATGGGGCTATACAATAAACGTAAGCGCCCTTTTCGTCCTTATTCCTTAGGCAACATTTCAGCTATGAGCTTTGGATCGCTTTCGCGAAATGCCGTAATGGCACTCAACCAAGGCGCAAAAACCAGTGGTTGCTATCATAATACCGGGGAAGGAAGCTTGTCACCTTACCATAGCCATGGAGCCGATGTAATGTTTCACTTTGGAACAGGTTACTTTGGGGTACGTGACAAAGATGGAAAATTCTCGATGGATAAACTGGTAGAGTTGACTGAGAAAAATCCATTTATCCGTGCTATAGAAATTAAGTTATCGCAAGGAGCCAAGCCTGGGAAAGGAGGTATTTTGCCTGCGTCTAAAATTACCAAAGAAATCTCTGAGATTAGAGGCATTCCGATGGGCAAAGATGTACTTTCTCCTGCCTCTCATTCAGCTTTTTCTAATGTACCCGAATTGTTGGATTTTATTGAAAATATTGCTGAAAACACGGGACTACCTGTTGGGTTTAAAGCGGCGGTAGGGCGCTTGGAAATGTGGGAAGAATTGGCCGATTTGATGGTAAAACGCGATACTGGGCCAGATTTTATTACAATTGATGGGGGAGAAGGAGGTACTGGAGCAGCACCACACTCATTTGCCGATCATGTATCGTTGCCGTTTGCATTTGCTTTTACGAGTGTATACAGAATATTCCTTGAGCGAGGGCTGACTGATCGTATTGTCTTTGTTGCTTCTGGGCGTTTAGGATTCCCAGCCAAAGCATTGATGGCGATGGCGATGGGGGCAGACCTCATTCAAATGGCACGAGAACCCATGATGGCCATTGGTTGTATTCAAGCGCAAATTTGCCATACCAATAAATGCCCAGCTGGAGTAGCTACTCAAAACAAATGGTTGGCATCAGGACTTGATCCTACACATAAATCGGTACGTTTTCATAACTATGTTACTGCTTTTCGCAAAGAAGTACTACAAATTGCCCACGCTTGCGGGTATGAGCACCCTTGCCAGATTACGATGCACGATGTAGAGGTGGGGATGGGTTCTAGTCGTTCTACGCAAACCCTGGCCGATAACTATGGATATGACAAAACACCGATTGAGTTTAAAGGAATGGGGCATTTGTTGGATTGTCCTCATTTGGGTGGTTTAGGCAAAGATGTAACCAGTGCGCAGGCATTGGCCAAAGCAAAAGCTTAATCTGAACAGACTTAATATATAATATATGAAAACAGGGCTAAATAAGCCCTGTTTTGCGTTATAAGATAGGATTACATTGTCTTAAGCAGTTACTCCCACTACAGTCTCAATGGCTTGACGTAAGTCTTCTACCAAATCTTCGGCATCTTCAATCCCTACACTCAAGCGAATCAATGTATCTTTTAAGCCACGCGCTTCGCGTTCTTCTTTTGGAATACTGGCGTGGGTCATAGAAGCAGGGTGTGTACACAATGATTCTACACCTCCCAAAGATTCACCCAAAGCAAATACTTTTAGTTTTTCCATGACTTGCTTAGCCTCTTCCATATTGTCTCCTTTAAGCGTAAAAGAAACCATGCCACCAAATCCACTCATTTGCTTTTTCACAATGTCGTGTCCTTTATGATCAGGCAGACCAATCCAGTATACATTGTCTACTTTTTCGTGGCCGCTTAAAAACTCAGCTACTGCCTTCCCGTTTACCTCGTGGCGATCCATACGGATGTGCAAGGTTTTGATTCCACGCAACATCAAAAAGCAATCGTTGGGGCTAGGAACTGCTCCACAAGAATTTTGGATAAAAGCCAATTTTTCGTGCAACTCATCATCGTTTACAATCAAAGCTCCCATCACTACATCAGAGTGGCCTCCCAAATATTTAGTAGCAGAGTGCATCACAATGTCTGCCCCCAAATCCAGTGGATTCTGCAAGTAAGGGGTAGCAAAGGTGTTATCTACACATAGCAACAATTGACGACTGTTAGCAATTTGAGCTACAGCAGCAATGTCTATGATACTAAGCAATGGATTGGTAGGCGTTTCTACCCAAATGAGCTTCGTGTGATCGTTGATCAATGGTTCGATATTGGCAGGATTGCTCATATCTACAAAGTGGGTTTTAATACCCAAAGGCTCATATACTTTGGTCATTAAACGATAAGTCCCTCCGTACATGTCGTCACAGGCAATAATCTCATCACCTGGTTTAAAGAGCTTCATAACAGAGTCGGTAGCCGACATACCCGAAGCAAAGCAAAGTCCGTGTTTACCATTTTCCAAAGCAGCCAGGTTGGCTTCCAGAGGGGTACGAGTAGGGTTTTTGGTACGAGAGTACTCATATCCTTCACGAGGCTTGCCCAAGCCTTCTTGTACATAAGTAGAGGTTTGAAAAATAGGAGTCATAATGGCACCAGTTACTGGTTCTGGCTCTACTCCTGCGTGTATGGCTTTAGTTCCAAATTTCATAAGCGTGTGTTTTTTTGAAAGGTATTGGGTATGGGGTAACTGGCCAGAATGTAACTTTAAAATAAAGTTTTAAAACCATTACCCAATGCCTGGTTCCTAAATTATTAGCAAGTTAAAAGTAAAAACCGAAAAGCTACAAGATTAGTTTGGGATTGATTATATTAGTAAAGACAATACGCTTGAAGCGCCTTCTACAATTATCTATCATAAATGTATTAAAATGCACACCACTATTCAAAATGAGTTGGCCAAAATAGAAGAGTCACAAGATATAGAGATTTTGTATGCTTGTGAATCAGGTAGCAGAGCCTGGGGGTTTCCTTCCCCCGACAGTGATTATGACGTACGGTTTATTTATCGTCACGCTCGTGAAAAATATTTATCCATTCATCCACCAGAAGACAATATTAACTTGTTTATTACCAAAGATTTAGACTTTAATGGCTGGGAAATTCGTAAAGCGTTACATTTGTTTGGCAAATCGAATGTTTCGTTGTATGAATGGATGCAATCGGACATGGTATACCAGCAAAAAACCGATTTTGTGATTTTACTGCGCGAGCTGGCTCCTCAATATTTTTCTCCCAGAGCGGCAGTTCATCATTATTTGGGCATTGCCCGCAATACCTTTGAGGGAGCTTTGCAAGAGCCAGAGGTGAAGATTAAAAAATATTTTTATGCCTTGCGTACCATTTTGTCTGCTTGCTGGATCGTGCAACATCAAGAAATACCCCCTCTGCAATTTCAAAAGCTACTGCCTTTGATCAATGACTCTAAACTAATGGCCATTATAGAAGACTTGCTGAGTCAGAAAACCCAGGCCAAAGAAGGGGAGACGATTGCTCCTGAGCCTTATGTAGATCAGTTTATTAAGGATGAAATAAAAAAATGTGAGCAGGCCGTTAATCAATTTGAAAAAGTTCGTCCTGACTGGGAGCCTCTCAATGCATTGTTTAGAGAAACTTTAGGATATGGCTTAGAGGTCTAATTTTAGTACCTTTTGCGGGAGCGATAGTTTTGCTTACGTTTAAAAGATAAGTCTCGTTCGGCCGTATCCACCATAAAATGATTGCTGAGAAATTTGCGTCCAAGTAATACCGGATATTTAGACTCAGTGGGCGTGCGCAAGGCCAAATCTATGATATGCTCTTGCCCAAAAATAATGACAACAGTTTTTAGAATGAGACTTTCTTCTAGTTCTCCTTGAGCATTCTTGATTTCTCTTTTTTCAAAATGCTTGGTTTTTATTCGTTGGCCGCTGTGCTTTGGATTGGTAGGGTTGAGCAAACAGAACTCTACATAGGCTTCCCCATCTTCTTCCAACTCCTGAAAGTCATTACAATGAATACTGGAGGTGTAGGTTCCTGTATCTATTTTTACATTGATATTCGTAAGCAATAATTCAGGAAAGTCGGCTTTGTCTTTTCTTCCTATCAAGGTTTTCATGGCTTTCGGAATTGCAGGTTCAATCAAAGAGACTCAATGTATCATTATTAGGAGCAAAATCAAAAATTTGCTCCTATTTGTTACCCATCCAAAAACTACTTGTACAGGAGACCTTTTATCCATAAAGTGAAATTTTTTATAAAAAGTTTGGCTTGAGGGATAAAAATTAATAGACTGATTATAAGATGTTTATGGTGTTTGTGAGACACCTTTTCGAAAAAAAGATAATTTTTCTCCCTCTTTTTTCTCCACTTTTTTTGTCGCCACCCTGTAATACCCCTACAGAAATCACAAAACACTCATTAGTTAATCTAAATCTTTAGATATTTCACAAATAATATCAGTCATGAAAAAATATACATTATTAACCCTGCTCCTAATATTTACATCCTTTGCTTACCAGGCAATGGCCCAACAGTCTACCCTTAGTGGCCAGGATGCCAGCTCTCGTCCGGTATCTACCGCAGTACCCTTTTTAGGGATTACCCCTGATGCGCGAGCCGCAGGTATGGGTGATGTAGGGGTTGCTACTGCTCCTACGGCTAATGCAACTTTTTGGAATCCTGCCAAATTGGTGTTCAACGAATCAAGAATTGGTGCTTCGCTTTCTTTTACGCCTTGGCTGAGCAAGTTAGTGAACGATATGTCTATTTCTTATCTGTCGGGATATTATAAGTTAGATGATAAGCAAGCTTTTGGAATGGGTATTCGCTATTTCAATATGGGAGACATCACTTTTACCGACGAAAGCGGACAAATTACTGGAAATCACGTGCCGAGAGAATTTGCCGTGTCTTTGACTTACTCTCGTAAGCTTTCTGAAAACCTTGGAGTGGCTGTTTCTGGACGTTATATTCATTCAAATGTGACTGGTGGAATCGCCTTGAATAATCAGCAAATAACCAAAGCTGGAAATACTGCGGCGGCTGACATTGCGGTTTTTTATTCTAAACCCATTTTTATTGCTGGCCGTGACGCGAAGTGGAACTTTGGAGCCAATATCTCTAACATTGGCCCTAAGATTAGTTACAGTAACGATGCAGAGCGTGATTTTATTCCTACTACTTTACGTTTAGGTACCGCATTGACGGTAGAAATAGACGAATTTCAAAAAATTACCTGGGCTGCCGATGTAAGCAAGCTTATGGTGCCTACTCCCCCTCAGGTAGATGCCAACGGAGTAATTATCAATGGAACCGACCCTCGCGACAAAACTTTATTGAGCGGAATTTTTGGTTCATTTAGCGATGCACCCGATGGTTTTTCTGAAGAACTCAAAGAATTTATATGGTCTACTGGTATAGAATACTGGTACCGTGACTCCTTTGCGGCTCGTGCCGGATATTTTAGCGAAAGCCTGGACAAAGGAGGAAGAAGATATTTTTCGGTAGGTGCTGGTGTTAGATACAGCCAATTTGGTTTAGATGTGGCCTATCTATTAGCAACCGATCAAGCCAACCCATTAGCCGAAACACTACGTTTTTCATTGTCTTTTGATTTTGGTGCAAAAAAGAAGAAGTAATTTTTAGGAATAGCAAGTACACAAGTACAGTTGAAAAACAGGTGTAAAGATAAGTCATACGTAATAGAAATGTGTTTTTGAAAATTATTAACATTTGTGAAATAATACTCTGCAAAATTCCTGGGGCGATGCCTCAGGATTTTTTTATGGCCTTAATTCTGAGTAATTTACGTATTATTCTCTATTTACTCTTGGGGGCTTTCCTTTTACCTTCGATGCTAAAACCATCAACAAAATTAACTGAACTTATTTTATGTATGCTAAAATGCACTTAATCAGACTCATGGCTGTAGTAGCAATGGTGGGGGTAGGGTTATTGATCACTGCTTGTAAAAAATCGGAGGATGCACCTGGCCCTCAAACGGTGAGTTGTGATGAAGCCAATAATGCCAACGCCGAGAACATTACCATTTTTCCGACGGATCATCCTTTGAATCAAGACATTTCACAGAAAGCCATAGACCCAAACTCGACCGCTATCTTAAATAATATAGGGCTTACCCAGGGTTTGTTTGCCGACTTTGGGAGTGGCACTTTCAATGGTTCCATCATTGGTATTCCTTATGTAGTGGTTTGTGGAAGTCAGCCCGAAGTAGAAGTGGTGTTTCGCGCCAACAACTATGATGGAAACTATGGAGGAGAGAGTGACCAAGGACCATTTCCGATCCCGTTGGATGCGCCCATTGAAGGCAATGGGGTGGGCGATAGCCACGTGATTGCCGTAGATGTAGAAAATGGGCTTTTGTATGAATTGTATAATGCCAGTGTAAACGGAAACGTTTGGGAAGCCTCTTCAGCGGCTAAATTTGATCTAAAGACAACCGAATTTCGCACCGATGGTTGGACCTCGGCCGATGCTGCTGGGCTACCCATTTGGCCTTGCCTGGTACGATACGAAGAAATAGAGAAGGGAGTAATTGATCATCCGATTCGTTTTACTTTGGCTCGCTCAAAAATTGGACGATATGTACACCCAGCCCGACACTTGGTAAATTCTACGCAAGCTGATAATCAGTTGCCTTTTGGAGGGATTATGCGTTTGAAAGCGGATTTTGACATCAGTGGTTACTCTAAAACCAATCAAGTGATTTTAACCGCGATGAAAAAGTATGGAATCATCCTGGCCGATGTAGGCTCTTCGATGTTTATTTCTGGTGCACCCGACGAACGCTGGGACAATGATGATCTGAGGCAACTCAGACAAGTAAATGTGAGCGATTTTGATGTAATAGAATTAGGAGCAATTAAGTAGCAGTTTATTTTTAAAGAATACAAAAAACCGATTAACAACCATTAATCGGTTTTTGTATTACTATCGGTTATATTTTTTGAATAGATTCAAGATTTTAATCAAAAACATGATATGCTTTTTCATATATTTTGATTGATTAAAGGCTCCTATCAGGTATAAATCATGCGCAGGGTTATAATACATGTATGAGCCAGTAAACCCTGAGTGTCCAATGAGTTGATATGGAGGTAGCAAGAAAAAAAGCTCTTTCAAACGAAAGTTCATCAACCCGTAACCATAATATATCCCTCGGTTTTCTTTTACCCATTGCTGCATTTGTTTCAGTGTTTTTTTCTGCACTAGCTCATAGCCGATGAGCGCTTTCATAAACTTAAGTAAATCTGCTTGTGTAGAAATAATTCCTCCTCCTGCCCAATCAAGGCTTAAGCTATTGAAGCTAGAAACCTCGGTAGTTTCTAAATATATTTCTGCTATTGGGTGTGGACTGGCTACTTTAGGCTTTGAGTAAAATGCCAGTGAAGTATGTGACATTTCCAACGGTTTAAAAATGAATTGCTCGAGGTTTTCGTGAAATGTTTTGCCTGTTATTTTTTCAATGATTAAACCCAGCAAAATATAGCCAGTATCGGTGTAATGATAGCCATCTCCTGGAGCAAAAAGAGGTGTTTGATATTGTTTAGAAAAAGCAATCAGATCCAAGGGTGTCCAGCGTTTTTGAGGCTCATCTATAAATGCTTCTGCCAAGGTTTTACTGCGTTTGCTGGGTGTATTAGTAGCTTTATCCAAAAAGTAATCAGGTAATCCAGCAGTATGCTGTAACAAATGCTGCACGAGAATCTCCCGCGAATAATCTTGACCCCTAAGTATATGTAGACCTTCTATGACATCCTGAGGAAGGTATTTACTGATAGGGTCATTAAATGCTAACAATTGTTTTTCTTGTAAAAGGGCAATGATTGTAGCAGTAAAAGTTTTACCCAGACTAGCAGTATGAAAGTAATGATCATTGGTAATCTTTTGACCATTTTTAGTTTTTCCACCCAAGTAATTCCAATGAATACCTTGGGAAGGAGAATGAACCAATAAAAAAGCATTGTGTACTGAATGCTTTTTCAAAGTTTTGGTAAATAGTTGAGCGATTTTACTTTCCAATTTTTTTGAACTTGTTGCTTTCATAGGGACTTGTGCAAAAATAGGGTTTGCAATACCAACCATAATAAATAATGAAATAAGATACCACATTGGGAGAGACACTTTGTTATGAATGTCCAAAGTTGGCGATTGGTTTTGGAGCAAAATTGTACGAAACGGACAAATGGCTTCTTAGAGCAATTTCTTAAGTTCAGTAGGTTTTAAGCCTGTGAGACTTACTATATTTCTCAAAAAGTGAGATTGGTCATAATAGTTCGTATCAATCCCTTTAAACCCCTCTTTTTTGAGTAAAAATAAGCTTTTTTGGAAGCGAACAATTTTGGCAAACTGTTTTGGAGAGTGGCCAATATAGTGAGCAAACAAACGACGAAGTTGCCAAGGGTGAATATCTTTGGAGAGTTGTTGCTCGATGCCAATGTTACCTTTGCTGGTATAAATAGCTCTTAAAGCCCCTTCTAATTTAGCATTGGTTTGCATAGCAGTACATTGATGGCGAATGTAGTTTTCCAGTATTTCTTTTTGGATAGTAAATGTAGCGGCTTCTTGGAGTTGTTCTTGAATATATTGGGCGTGTTTATTTTCTAGCTCAGTGAGCGCTAGAGTAGGGGAATTGATTTCTCGGATGTTTGTTTTAAACAGATAAGAAAAATAAGGTGGGTATAGCCTAACACCAAAAATTTTTTGCTGTGGAGTAAAAGACCAAAACCGTTTTTGATACAGTAATGTAGCACACCGCAACTCTAGATTATTTTGAAGATTGAAGATCAGGTCAATGGTGCCATCAGGTATGATGAGGTGGTGTATAGGTTGGCCAATAGGGATGGTGATTTGCCAAAAGTAGGCAATAACATCGGCTAAATCTTTGGCGGGTTTGAGTTCTTGATACAGAACATTTTTCTGAGGCTGATAAGGGTGATAAAGCCCTGAAATGTTCGAGGATAATGACTTTTTCAAAATAGAAATTCTAATAGGCAAAATTAAGTATAGGCAAAAAATACATTTTTCGCGGCTGTTTTAAAAATATACACAAGTGTTTGATAATAAGTTGGTTAAATGTTTTTGTAGATTGAATTTTGCCCTCATTTTACAACCGAATGTTAGTGTTTTAAGGTATTAGTTGAGACTATTGCAGTGTAAATGCGACACAGCAATTACAAAACATAAACTCAATTAATAATTAAAATTTATGAACAAATTAGCTATTAACATTACGGCAACTCTTTCACTTATTTTATGTATTACCATTGCGGCTCAGGCACAAAGATCAGTCAGCATTAAAAACGGATTAAAGGCAACACTACCTGCAGGTTGGAAGACCGAAAAGAATGATTTGGGTGAATTGGTTATGGTGTCTCCTGGAGAAAAAATAGATTTGACTTTTTCTTATATGTCTGGCAAAAGTGTGAACAAGATATTGGCCGAATATGACAACTACATTGCAAGTGATGTAAAAAACTTCCGCGAAGTGAGTAAAGGCCAAAAAGAAACAATCAACGGTTTGCCTACTTACTACATTGAGGGTGAAGGCAAAATGGAGGGTGTAGCCGTAAGCATTGGGGTACATGTAGTGGGCCACGGTTCAAGTGTATTATTGGTGTTTGTAGTCATAGATAAGAGCGCGAGCCAAAAAGGTGCCGATATTATGAATGGTATTTTAGATAGTATCAGACAATAATTTAAATCAGAAGTTGAAATGAAATAGCCCAAACCTGGGCTATTTTTATGCATTGTTGAATTGAATCATAAACTCAGTGAGGCGAGCGTCTGAATCGATGTTCATTTTTTGTCGGAGACGATGTCGCTTCATTTGGGTGCTTTTGGGAGTAATGTTCAAAAGCGAAGCGATTTCTTTGGTATTGAGATTGAGCTTAAGCAAAGCCGACAAATGTAAATCACTACTGGTAAGAGTAGGGTATTGTACCTTAAGACTATTGTAAAAGCTTGGATGCAATTGCTCGAATATTCGTTGAAAGTTTTCCCAATCTTTGTCTACGTTGATCCCATAATCAATTAAATTACTCAAGCGATTTAGCAATTTTTTAGCCTCTGTAATGCTTTTCTGTTGCCTAGCCTGATTGACCTGTACATTGATTTCGTTCAACGTTTGGTTTTTTTGAATCATATGCAAAGTATGCGAGGTCAATTGTTGGTTTTTCAAACTAAGTTCGCTTTCCAGTTTATCCTTTTCGGCTTTAGTTCTTCGGTTTTTTTCTTCCGAAATTCGCTGCTCTTTTTCGTAAATCATTTGCTCTTTGGCCCAAATTTCTTTGTTCTTGCGTATTTTGATTCTTTGCCCTGTTATAATCAATACAGTAGCAATGGTTACCAACAAAAGCACCACTCCAATCACTATGGCAACCAAACGGTTGATTTTTTTATCCTGAGCAATGACTGTTTTTTCTTTGGTTAATAAAGCAATTTGCTGCTCTTTTTTTTCTGTTTCAAAAGCTATTTTGATCCCGTTAATTTGCTTGGCTTTGGTTTCAGTAAATAAACTATCCTTGATTTGAGTATACTGCTCATAATACTGTAGTGCCTTTGAGTTCTCGTTATTTTTTTTGAAAAACTCATAGTACTTAAGATAAGCGTCCATTTTTAAGTTGGGAGCGTTTACTTCGTTCGCAATACTTAGTCCTTTGACTAAATATTCCCGGGCTTTAGCAAGGTTATTTGATTTTGTTAATACCTGAGCCGCAAGCAGTGTGTAAGTGCCAGTACTGGTTTTTGAGTTGATCTTTTCTAAGCCTTCAATGGCTTCGTTATACCAACGCAGGGCCTCCTTGTATTTTTGTTGATCGTGGTAAACCCTGCCAATTACTCCTTTGGTTTCGAGGGTTTGGGCGGTTAGTTGTGCTGGAACGCTTATTTTTAAGGCTTCTTCAAGGTTTTCTAAAGCCTTGGCGTATTGTTGAGTGGCAAAATAAAAATTACCCAAACGGGTATAAGCATCCGCAATGATAAGCTTTTTACGTTTAGAAGCAGGCATTTTCTGGGCTATTTCAAAATACTTGTCATAGTAGACCTTTGCTTCTTCATACTCTTTATTTTGTAGGTAAATTTCTGCAATATTAGAGGCAGTACGGGCGGCCCCACGATGAAAACCAATTTTTTCTTTAAGTTTCAGGGATTTAATATAAAACTCCAGCGCCTTTGCCTTGTTTTCCTGCCTTACATAGATGATAGCCATAGAGTTATATATCATACTTACAAAGCGGTCATTTTTGATTTCTTGGGCTGTTTTCAGCGCTTTTTGAGCAAAATTTATTGATTGCTCATACTTTCCTTGCAAGCGGTAAAGCACCGTAATTTCAAAGTAGCATAAAAATAATCTTCTATTATTACCCTGTGCTTTATATATTTTGGCGGCTTCTTGCTGATATTTTAACCCAGCCGGATAGTCGGAGTTATAGTGCTTATCAAGCCCTAAACTATAGTAAGTTTGCGCAATGTTTTTCTGATCTTTTAAGGCCTTGAATAATTGAAGCGCTTTGAGGTAATAATCATTAGATTCCTGATACTTAGTGTAATCACTATACACATAAGCCAGACGTAAATAAGCTTGTGCTTCCCCTTTTTTATACTTGGTTTGGGTAGAGAGCGTCAGTGCCTGGTCGGCCCAGGCTTTTCTTTTTTTGAAACCTTTATCTTTGAGGGCCAGTGTATTGAGCAGGTTAACTTTACCTGTATCAGAGCGAACCGATTGAAGGCCTTTTTTTAAACTATCTATTTTGTGGGATTGGGCCCAGAGTAGTCCTGTACTAACCAAGCACAGGATTGATAGCCATACTTTTTTCATAATGAAGGGTGGGTTTGGTACTGGTTGACAGATCAATGTATTACAAGTATCCATCAACCAGCTTTAACAAATCAATGTGTTACGTATTCCACTACATCTTCTACTTCTACCAACATTTGTTCGTTGATATGGCTCAAACGCACTTTTTTCAACTCATTGATGAGTAGTGGATCATATTTGGCGGTTACCCGTACATAATTTTCGGTAAACCCTTCCATTTGTCCATTGTCAATGTCTTTCTCAAACAATACCGTAAACTCTTTGCCCAACTGTTGCTCATAAAAATAGCGACGCTTTTTGTCTGACAAAATATGCAGCATTTTAGAGCGCTTGGCGCGTTCTTCTTTAGGTACTACAGGCTTGATGCTCAGGGCGTGGGTATTGGCTCTTTCTGAATAAGTAAATACATGTAGGTAAGAAATATCCAACTCATTCAAGAAATTATAAGTATCCAAAAAGTCTTCCTCGGTTTCACCCGGAAAACCCACAATCACATCCACTCCAATACAGCAATGGGGCATCAATTCCTTGATTTGGCGTACCCGATCTACATAAAGCTCTCGCTCATAGCGACGACGCATCGCTTTAAGTATTTTGTTAGAACCCGATTGTAACGGGATATGAAAGTGAGGCACAAATCGTTTAGACTGCGCTACAAAATCTATAATATCGTTAGATAATAAGTTAGGCTCAATAGAAGAAATACGGATACGTTCTAAGCCATCTACCTCATCCAGGGCTTGTACCAAGTCCAAAAAACGCTCTTTGCGACGACCTTCCTGAATACCAAAGTCGCCAATGTTGACTCCGGTAAGCACCACTTCTTTTACTTCAGTTTTACCAATTTCCTGAGCCGAAGCAATGATATTGGCGATACTGTCGCTACGACTTTTACCCCGAGCCAGTGGAATGGTGCAAAAAGAACAATTGTAATTACACCCATCTTGTACCTTCAAAAAAGTACGAGTACGATCACCTATTGAATGAGAATGAGCAAAAGTATTGGCGTTGGTTACCTCTTGTACCAATACCTCAGCAGCGGGTTTCTTCTCAAAAGTCCCTAACAAATCGAGTAGCATAAACTTTTCGGAAGCACCCAGCACTGCGTCTACTCCTGGAATGTCAGAAATTTCTTTGGGCTTAAGTTGGGCATAACACCCAATAATGGCCACATAGCCCTCAGGAGAAATCTTCTTGGCTTCTTTGACTACTTTACGGCATTTTTTATCGGCATTGGCGGTTACCGAACAGGTATTGATAATAAAAATATCGGGTGAATCATTGAAGTCCACCTTTTTGTAACCCCTGCTCTCAAATTGGCGGGCAATGGTAGAGGTTTCAGAAAAGTTAAGTTTGCACCCCAAAGTATAAAACGCTACTTTTTTCATCCCACTAAAGTCTTTCAGTTTTTTGTCTGTAAAATATAATTAATCAGAGATTGTTTCCTGATGAATATTGTTTTTGCAAAAGTACAAAATTTTATTCGGCTTCTTGGAATCAATGTAGGTTTATGGCTTCAATTGGTGTAAATGAGGCTTAGAAATATAATTATCCAAAGATATAGCCAAGCCATGCGCTACTTTTCTCGCTCTTTTTTTAAGTTCCGAAACATGACAAAGGCAATCATGATGGGTGGAACTCCCAGCAAAGCCATATGGAGCAAAAGCTGCCACACAGTGCTATGAGGGTGAGGGCGGGCTATCCGAATGCAATAGCCAATCACAATCCAAACTCCAAGGATCAACATTCCCCAGGCAACTTTTTTATACAGTCCTGTAACTTGTTTCAATGTTCTGATTATGTTAATTTCCGTCCTACCATCATCTTGAATGGCATAGATAAATTATTCATTACATTTGTAAAAACAAAAACTTACAAAAATGGCAGAAGATTTCACTGGTAGAAGAGGATGTTCTGGTCTTCTCAATCTGGGCCTGTCCGTAGTAGTGTTGCTAGGGATTGTTTGGATGGTTACCCAAAAAGATTTTTCTTTTTCAGATTTCACCAAACGGTTTGGTAAAATATCCAGTACCTCATCAGAGGAAGTGCTATTGACAGTTCCGCTGGTAAGTGATCAAAAGATTCCACAAACCGACCTCGTTGTAGTAAAAGTGAAAAAAGATGAAAGTGATCGCAAAAACGCAGAAAATCAATATGAAATTCAGTTTGATTATAAATCAGCGGCCAACAAAACCACTGCCTGGGAGCAAGTATTGGCCTCTAAGTACAAAGATGGTCACCAATATGTAAAATGCTTGTATGATCAGGAAAATATATATGTCATCATCAAGGATTTTATATATGCCTTGGCCCGCAAGAGTGGAGACAAAATCTGGACTTTACGTCTACGTGACCAGGTATCGCCTGAATGTACCAATTGTATAAGTATTGTTCAACGTAAACTAATGGTGCTTACTACTGATCGTATTTTGCATTCAATTAATACTTTGAATGGAAATATTTTAAAGAAAAACCGCCTCGAAACTCCCAAAGCCCAAGGTATTGGATTTTATGCAATCAAAAATAAAATTGTATTAACAGATCAACTAGAAGACAAACCCAGTGTTTCGGCCAGTGTTATTGTCATCAATCCTATTACCTTGATGCCTCTCCGGTTTTTTACCCCAACCGCCCACCGCAAGCTGGATAGTGGTAAAGTGTACAGGGTAGATATGCCTTTGGCCTTTGACAAAATTGGAAGCCATGTATACATGATGCCTGAAGGAACCCACGTGCAATGTTGGGATATAGATAATGGGAAGAAAAATTGGGATAAACAGCTGCCATCCCGTGTATTGTTGCCTGACAAAATGAAAGACTTACAATTTGTGGAGCATCAAACATCTATGTATTTGCAAGGCACTTCGGGCAATAGTAATATCATTCTCAAACTTGATTTGTTGGATGGAGCCATGAAGTCGTTGGTAAGCGAGGTAGATTATAGCCTTAGCCCTTTGATAGGATATCGAAACCAGCTTTTTGTACTCAGCCAAAAGACGCGTGGCAATCAAAGGAGCGATATATGGGCTTTGAATAATAAGAACGGGTTTATCAGTTGGCGATACAACCTGAGAAACCATGCCCTGTATAACCCAAGCACCCAACAAGGGAATTTATACTATGCATTTTATAAAGGGAACTTATTGGTGATTCAGTATTTAGCAGAAGACAAGCAAATTTTGGTGGAAAAACTCAACCCTATGAATGGACGATTGATCAAAAAATCTATCAAAGATGTGGAGGGAAGCAAGTGGAACCAAATAGTAGCCACTGACCATCAGGTATACTTTAGTATGGATGAAGTATACCGTTTGGATTTGAAAACTGGAGAGATAGAAACAGTAGATTATTAACTGTTATTTTTGTATTGCTAAATGGTTGAATGTTTCTATTGTTGCGCGATGTGTTACGCAACAATAGAACCATTTAATAATTATACATACTTAGTAAAAGTAGTACATAGGAGTGCTGGAGGTGCTCCAGGTAACTTCAAAATTAGGGAATTTGTCACTCCATTTTTTAGTTTCTGCTTTTACATCCTTCCAATCAGATTCTTTCCAGGCCACCCTTTTCAAAGCAGGGTAATCTTTCATAACATCTGGTAAAGCTTTGATGCCACTAAATGGGAAGAACAAAGTTTTGAGCTTAGGCAAATCTTTCAACTTGGTGAAAATCTCTTCGTAGTTATAAGGCTCTTTAGGGTTGCTACCAATGGCCAAATAATCAAGGTTTGCTAACTTATAAAACTCATCAGGCAAAGTCTTAAACTTGTTATTTTTAATTCTCAAATACTTTAGGTTTTTCAATTCACCAATAGTCGCGGGCATTTCAGTAAAAGGCATATAAGAAAGACTTAGGTTTTCCAGATTAGGGCAGTTTTTCAATACACTCAATACTTGGCTGATGTCTAGCTTTTTGCAACCACCCAACGAAACCGTCTTTAAGTTTTTGAGCTCGCCAAGCGCTTCTGGTAGTTTTTCCAGTTTACTGGCGCCATCTAAATACAATAGTGTGAGGTTTTTGAATTTTTTGATATCATCGGGTAGCGTAGCCGCTCCGTAGTTTTGTAACACCAATACCTGTAAGTTATTAGCGGTCATCAATTGGGTCGGAAACTCCTTCGCATAATCTTTTGGGCGATAGCGAATGATGGTGCTTTTGTCAGCCTCGGCTTCTACATCGGCAATAGAAGTATATTCTTTGGCTTTACCGACTTCTTCTTTGGTAAGCAATTTACCGTATTGGGCTTCATCGGTCTTGGTATCATCGGTGGTATTGCCCGTAGCAGTTTCGGTGTTACCAGCACTGGTATCGGTAGTGTTGTCTGTGTTTTCGGCTTGTTTTCCACCACCACAGGCAGTTAAGAAAGCCACCATGGCAATCATCAAAAAGAAATTTTTCATAACAGTAGTTTTATAGTTTTGATTAAAGAGTATAGTTAAGCTTTGTCTTCGGAGGTAAAAATGATAGATTTTTTGTGCTGATGAAGCATATTTTTGAGGGAATAGCCAGAGCTATTGCTGAAAAAATTGCTGAAATCAGTGCATAAAAGCTGCGTTTTTAGCCCAGATTATAAGGTTTAACTATACTCTAGGAAATGTTTTACTCAAGTTAATAATACTTACCTCAAAGAGGTTAACTGTTATGAAAAATTTTCAAGAAAATACTTGTTAGAGATTTTGTAGCAATGCCTGTACAAAACGACTGCCTACTTCAAAAAACAACCAGCCATTCTCTTCTTGCTTTTTGTCTATTTGGCCAAAGCTTACCTGATCGTAAATAATTCCTAATTTACCTGTGACTACATCATAGCCCACTTCCAGATGATTCAAAAATTGTTGGTAGCGCTCAGCCACTACAAAATCGAGGCTTTGATAACGAATGGCTCGCTTGATGTAAAACAACAAAAATTGACGGAGTTCATTCACCAATGAGTCTCGGTAAGGTAACAACGAATGTGGGCGCAAACGAGGCAACATGGTCTTGTGAGTATTGTCAATGTCCCGTCTGATTTGTTGTTTCATACTGGCGATTTCTTCCTCGGTTAAGTTATCGCCTGAGGCCACTCCAATCATCTGTACCCAAATGTTGCGTGCTTCGGTATCTATAGCTACTAAAAGCAAATCGGCTTGGTGCTCACTCGGAAACCACTGCGGATGTTTACCTACTGGAATGATAAAATGATCATTGAGAAAATCGAATTGTTCGAGCAACATCTTGGTAAAGGCCATTTCCAATGCTTTTTCTGGAAAATCAAACCAAGGAAAGCCACACACGTCTAAATGTTCCACTATTTTCTGGATTCGCTCTGGAGTATCAGTCCAATTATACCCGATATCTTTTAACTGATAATCAAGTATTTGTGCTACACTACCTCGGCGATGAGTCACTACCATTCCACTGCTTACATCTTGAGACAACACCGGTGGTAGCTGATGCTTGGCAGGGGCAAAATCAAATACATCAGGGGTAATATGCTGATCTTTGATCACTACCCACTCTGAAGCCTCATTGGCTTTGTCAAACAATACTTTTTCGGGAAGTGCCAAAGTAAGCTGAGTAGCGGGGATGGCATCGGTTACTTGTCCTGCCAAATTAGCTACCACCAGCTGTTTCCAAAGAGCAAAACTTCGGGTTTGATTCAATTGATCCTCAGGCGAATCTTCGTTCAGAAAATGCACCATAGAATCTACCCACCGACTTACCTTTACTTGACCATTGATTTGGGTAAGTAGGGCCGGAGCTTGAATCAAATCTTGTTGTAAATGAGTAGGAGCCAACTTTTCGGCATCAGAAGCCAACAAAATGGGTTGGGCGTTAAATGGCTGAACCAAAAACGTGAGATCTCCAATAAATTCTTCGGGTGCCTTAAAAAGCTCCTCAATGGTAGCAATGCTTACCTTTACTTGTTCAAACAACTCAGGGTTTTCTTCGGCTAATTCTTGAAAAGCGACCCCGGTTTGCACAAAACCTGCATTATTGGCAAATAGCGTGAAAGAATAACTAATGTCCTGAGTTTCGGGTTGATTAATGAGCCAATACACCGCCTCTACCAATGATTGCCCCTCATCGGCATTTAAGATATTGACATGCAACTCCTTTTTCTCGGGGTAGCGCACCAAATAACTCTGCAGCTGACCAATAATATCTTCTGCACTCAACGCTAAAGGTTCATAAGTAGGTGATAAGTTCAATACCTCTTGCCAATACTTAATGACATGTAATTGTGGATTGAGGTCGGTAGCAGCTTTTTTAGCCTGATCAATAATGGTATACAATCCCCAGCCATTGGCCACTTCTCCCGAATATTGGTATACTCGATCCTCAATATTGATCAATAACGGGTTATTTTGCGGAGTAAGATTGGTTTGCAAATACTCTTGTAATGTTTCAATCCACGCCGGATGATTTTCTTCTTGCTCTAGCAATTCAGCTTCCCATTGTTGATACCAATCCCACAGGTTTAAGAGCCAAATCATACGAACTGGATGGAGAGGAGTTTGTAAATAAACCGTTCCGATTTTTTGCTGGGGTAAGAGTGTTTTTACTTGCACTAAATCCAGGTTTTGGGCTACCTGTACCATTTCATACAAATCCTCTTGATCTTCGGGGGCTAGCTCCTCAATTTTTTTGAGCTTTTTTAGCAATTTATTGAGCCAGTGTTGGTACTCCTCTACATAATCGCGCACCAGCTCTATATAATTATATACATCAAATGTTTCCCAAATCCCTTTTTTCTCAGCGGCACTGGCTTGAATGGCCGCAAACAATTCAGCCCGTTTTACTCTAAAAGAAGCCGGAATCCAGTCATTTTCTCCTTCAAAGGTTTCGGTCAGAGTAATGGCCCCTTCTCGCAATGGACCATAGTTTTTAATGTCTACAATCAAAGGATCTACCTGATCAGGATTGGCCAATATACATTGCTCAATAATTGCCAGCTTTTCGGGTAAACAAATTTTGAGAGATTTATTGACTGGCTTCAAGATGGTTTCATACACTGTTTCGAGCCGTTCTCCTCGGCTGGTTTTCAAACGAAATCCAGTAGTACCCGTAATGGGTTGAGTCTCTGATATATTTTGTAAGCGCAGATTAATAAAAGCATACAGCCAATGCTCTACCACCGATTTTACCTTATCAGCTTCAGGCAAGGTCTGATCTTCTTGTGAAGGGAACATCAAGTTTTCAACCGATGCGATATTTTCTTCGGAGTGGGTAAAGAAAAATACTCCAGTATCACTCTTAATTTTTTGATGATGGATGCGGTTTTCCTCTAAAGCTTCCTCTTCTACATTCAAAGGATATTCTTCTTCATCTAGCGCGATGATGCGTAAAAAATAAGTGCCTTCTTCAAGGTCATTAGGCATACTCACCGTTTTGGTACGGTAGTTTCGGCTAGAGCCTGAATCTTTGAATTTAGCCAGTGTGTTTATGTAAGTAAAATCACGCTCCGATAACGACCGCATCAAATCAATGCGAAAAAAGGCCAATTCTTCTAACTCAGCAGGCTCTGGCAGGGTAGTAAATTTCAATTTAATTTTAGCCGGACTTTGAGCATTGCCCCATACTACCTTTGGTTTGTCAGGCATTTCTTCTGAAATCTCATTGGCTTGGTTGATTTCAATTTTTTGAATGACTACCTGTACTTCTGCAAGGCTATAACCATCTGAGGGAGGCGTACTGCCATAAGCCACCATCGGTTCCTGCGCCATATTTTTAGGCCCCATAGGTAAGGGGATTTCTTCGTCTTCTCCTCCTTCTATAGCTAATTCATCCAATGGCAACTCCTGCCGACCTTCATGCTCAAAGTTCGATTTCAAGTTATAGAAGAGATTGTTTTTAAAGGGTAACTTCATTGGATTGTTAAAGTAAGTTGTGAATTTTAACTTTTATCGACTGAACCGTCGTTTTAGTTTGATCTCTATGTTTAAAACAATTCTACTTGCGAAAAAAATAAACCTGTCAATAAACACTCAACAAACAGCGCTTTATTTATTGACAGGCTCTTTAAATTTTGCTCACAAAATAAGCAATTTTTAACTGACTACTGACTATCAACAGTAAACTGTCGACTTTGACTTAGTAACGTTTTCAAAATAAGTGTCCGATTTGGTCATATGCATGGATTGTTGGACGAGGCATTTTTTGCAGTAATAGCAGCGCTATTGCGAAAAAAATAACGAAGTCCAGCAGTTCAGGCAACAGGGAAAACTAGACAGTTATTGCGAATACGTTACTTAATAAACTACTTCTTCTTCAACATTACTACCATTATAAATAATCCCATGACGGGCATTGCAATGAGCAATCCACTCAGCAACCAGGTAGATAACCAAGTGCCTAGTACAAATTCAAACCATTTCATATACAACATCAAAATCAAAGCGTCGGCATATAGGGTAATGGCACCAGGGCAAAAAGCATTTTTCCATTGGTTTTCGTGAAAAAGTATAATCACCATCAATACACTGATAGCCAAACCATATAAAAGAGCATCGATCTTGATATCTCCCGAAAAGCCCATAGGAGGGGCCGAAATCAAAAAGCTGTTGCGCAACACCACCACATTAAACGAGATAATCAGCAACAACACGATGCTTTTGGTGGCTCCCGAAGTAAACACATCTGCCATGTCCAGGGTAGCAGTGGCTGCCGCTTTCCTTGATGTAGTGCTGCTTTTTCTAGCGCTACTTTTGGTAGTGGTAGTTTTCTTTTGAGCTCTTGTCTGACTTTTTCGTGTTCTTTGTGTTGTCTTTTTCTGCGTTGTTTTTTTTTGTTGGGTGGTCTGCTGTATTATGGGTTCTTGTTCCGCTGTTTGCTGTGCTGTAATCATGACCTCTGAATTTTAATTAATTTTTTTCCATAAATTTTTATCAGAATAGACTTTAAAATATTTTTTCTATTAAACTTTTAGCCTTTGCTCATCGTAAGTGGTTGATTGTTAATAATTTTAGCGCGCAAAGCTTGTTTATCTCATGTTAGCGTGCTAAATTTGTTAGCAAATATACCGAATAGCAAAATCATTAGCCAATATTTTTAACATTTTTTTGATATGTTTTTGAGCAAAAATTTAAAACACTTAAGAGAAAGAAATGGGAAGCA
>DMXI01000583.1 GCA_003483885.1 Microscillaceae bacterium | reverse complement strand
TAAGAGTGTTCAGAGAAATTATATAATTACTTTTTTGAGGTAAAAAATCACTTCAAATGTAGCAGAATCCTCCTTTGAAGGAGGTGCCGCTTGCGGCGGAGGATGTTTTCTAAGTCCAAATGATCATTTTGATCACATTTTATTCGGTTACATCCCCCTGCGCCCCCTTCAAAGGGACGACAACACTCGAGGAGTGTTGGGCGAGGCTGTGGGATGCCTGGTTTTTCTTAACGAAAAACACATTATTGGACAGATAATTTTTGTTAAAATATTTCTCTGAACACTCCTAGTAGTCAATTATAAATTATGAATGGATGAATTATAAATTAGTTCCTTCGACTACACCCAGGACAAAGTTTTGCAAATATGAGAATAGGCTTTTGGTTATTGGCCTTTAGCTGCGCTTCGCGCCATTTTTCACTTTTAGTTTTTAGTTTTTCACTTAATTCCGCTTCGCGCTAACTTTTCATTTTTCACTTTTCGTTTTTCACTTAACTCTGCTTCACGCCATTTTTCACTAAAAAGCTCTATGTATACCGGGACCTTTCACAATTATCAAATCCTAATCAATCCTAAAATAAGTCAGCGCTCTCCCGCCAACTTTACTACTTATTTGTACAATAGCGACGCCCACCTTGCCCAACAACCTTGTAATGAACAGGTTTCTTTTTATTTGGTCAATACCAAAAAACGCATAACCGAAGCCGCTTTCCATATTTTCATTGAAGATGAAGCAGCCATTAGTCCTTGCCGTGCTCCCTTTGGGGGCATTGAGTTCAACCCTCAACTACACTTGGAAGCTTTGCAGTTTTTTTGGGAAAATATAGAGGCTTTTCTGCAAACCCAGCATCTTAAATCCCTGAAAATCAAAGCTTATCCGGTTTGTTATCAGCCCGAAAACGCTCAAGTATTGCATTATTTGCTATTGCACAATGGGTTCCAAATTGATGCCCAGGACTTAAACTATCACCTGGCTATAGATGAGCACCCATTTCAAAGTAAATTACATCATTCAGAAAAGCGGCGTTTGCAAAAATGTCACCAACATGGCTATAGTTTTGAGCGATGGACTACCCCAGATTTCGCCTGGGTGCACCGCTTTATCCAGCAAAACCGAGAACGCAAGGGCTACCCCACTTCGCTTTCGGCAGAAGCCTTACAACAGCTCTTTCAAAAGTTTCCTGACCATTGTACTCTATTTGTGCTCAAAGACGAGGAAAGAATCATTGCCTTGGCTACCGGAATTCGAGTAAATGCCAAGGTTTTGTATTACTTCTTGCCTGCCGATGATGAAGCTTATCTGGCCGATAGCCCAATGGTTCAGCTCATTAAAGGTTTATACCAATACTGTCAGCAAGAGGGCTACCAACTATTAGATTTAGGGATTTCTACTGCACTTAGTCAGCCTAATTATGGGTTGATCAACTTTAAGAAAAACTTGGGCGCTGAAACTAGTATGAAATGGACATTTTCGAAGGAGTTTTAACGTTAGACTTCAAGAAACTCCGTTTTCGTTTTAAATAATAGCGGAAATACCTTAATTTGAGTATCGTCATTGCAAAAATCCAACAACATGAATGAAGCATTCAAAAAAAGGCTCAGAGAAGCTACTATCAATGAAATTCCAGCACTACTGGATGCCTTAGATCAATACCGTGATCAAATCCCTTCTTATGAAATAGCAGATTTTAACCGGCTCAAACGAGAATTTATTGATCAGCCTAACAACTTTACCTTAGGTGGGTGGCTTGGCCGTTTATTGGTATTGATTAATGGATTTAAATTTGATGTCCCAGTACCTACCGATTTTCCTAAAAACGCCTCCTCTAAACACCCGAAATCTACCATTACTCAACATCACAGTGGCTCGGGAGATAACGTAGCAGGCGATAAGATTATGGGAGACAAGGTAGGAGGCAATAAATACAATAAACAGATCAATGTTGGTGGTAACTATATCACGAACCAATACGTCAATCCAGATCAGCAAGAAAATAAGGCTGCTACCAAGCAAAAAATCCTTTTCTTAAGTGCCAACCCTATGGACACCGATCGCCTCCAAATTGATCGCGAGTATCGCACCATCCAAAAACGCCTGGAAAGTAGTAGCCAACGAACGGCTTTTGAATTATTGAATCCATCCTTGAGTGTTACGGTAGAGGACTTGATCAAGGCAATGAATCAAAAACCGGAAATTGTACATTTTACAGGCCATGGAGGTGGAGAAGGTATTTTGATTACCAATGCACTCAACGAAGCGCAAATGATGCCTACTTCGGCAGTAAAACGTCTATTTGGCCAACATCAAGACAGCACTCGCCTGATTATCTTAAATGCCTGTTATTCTGCTGAACAAGCCGAAGAAGTATCCAAATTTGGTATCTATGTAGTAGGCATGCACGACGTAGCCGATGACAGCGAATCTATTAGTTTTGCAGGAGGGCTGTACAGTGGGCTGGGAGAAGGCAAAAACGTAAAGCAAGCTTTCGTTGATGCGATGATTATCATTGAAACTTACTATCCTCATTCGTCTCTTCAACCGGAGATTTGGTATGAGGGAGAGAAGTTGAGGTTGTAACGAGTGAGCACGAAGCGGAGTTAAGTGAAAAACTAAAAGTGGGTGCGAAGCGGTAGTTAGTCCACAGTCGACGGTCGATAGTCCATAGTTTTTTTGGTTCGTAGTTAGGAGTAGGTAGTTCGTAGCTTTTTCAGTCCATAGACAACAGTCCACGGTCCATAATTTTGAGACGCATTGCAGAATCATTTAACAATGCAACTATCGAGCACTAAAAATTCTCATATTTGCAAAACTTTATCCTGGGCGTAGTCGAAGGAACTAATTTATAATTCATCCATTCATAATTTATAATTAAACATCTTAGCCGAAGGCGTAACAATAGAGCAACCTACATCGTCTCCAACACCCCTTGAATCATCTCTGTAAAATAAGCACCGTTGTAAGGGCCAAACCAGTTCATGTGGCGGGTTTCGGGTTCGTTTACATCGTACCATTTGTCATCGGTAATGTAACCTACATAGCCTCCGTTGAAACTGGTAATGATAGTCTCAATGTTTTTCTTTTTACTAATGGCATCAAACCGGGCAACCAACTCTCCGGAAAAGTCGCAAGGCGTTCCTACAAATACCAAATCGCCAATACGCAAAGCCGTAATACTGGAAGAATAATCGCCATAGAGGGCGTAAAACAACCAAGGACGCAAGCGTAGATTTTCTGAAATTTTTACGTGGGGAGCTCGCAGCTCTATTTTTACCGAACGCATAAAGAGCTGCTGCTCGGCCTGGGTGGCAATGCTATCCACATTGTTGAGGACCAATTTGGAGATTTTTTGGGAAATATTTTCCAATTGTTTGTAATCGTTGCCCCCGGGCACATCTACTGGGGCGTGGCTACCCATAGCCCCCGCAAAAAAAGCGGCAAAATCTATTTTAGGATCTTTTTCAATCAATTGAATCGTGCGATTGGGATAGTCACCCGAAATGGGTTTTTGCTCAGAAGCAAAACAAGTAGAATGCGCCGCAAAAGTGAGCAAAGTCGCGGTTTTACCTGATTGTTGCTGAATTTTAAGCACGCGTAACCAAGGATCAAGGGTGCCTTTTTCTCGCACCAAGCGATTGTATACCAAGTCTTTAGCATCTATTTTCTGAAAGCCCAGTTGGGCGTATTCTTTAGTGCGTTCGGCCTGCTGAATAGCCTCTACCATTGCTTCGGCAATACGGTCTACAATGGCTTGCTGGTACGATCCTGCCAACAGTCGTCCTACGATTTTGGTGCCCCAATGCCCCACACTATTGTGGCTATGGGTGGCCGATAGGTATACGTTTTTCATAGAATACCCTAGTTTGGGCAGTCGCTTTTGTAAGGCCTCGAGTACTGCAGGTGGCACAATGAGCAAATCAATGGTGACCATGGCCACTTTTCTTTCGCTGTTTTCAAACACAAAGGCACGGGCCATCAACGAATCTTGTAAGCCGATGCTATTGCCGTAGCGGTCGCCGTAACCAGCCAGGTGTACGGGTTTGTGGGGAGTGAAATTGGCGCGCCCCCAACCTACTTTGAGCGAATCGGACTGGGGCGTAACTTTGGGCATATCGGTATTGTTAAGCTGGGCAATACGCTCCATCGTGGTTTTGTAATAGGCCATTTGCTGATAGGGCGTTTTATCAATTTTGATAATATTGAAGGCGGCAAACAAGGCCAATACCAAGATGAATATTAATAGGGATTTGAAAATAAAGAAGGTAATCTTCCTGACTATTCTGAAAACGCGTCTCACTACGATGAATTATTAATGATGAATGTTTGATGATTTATATCAATAACCAAACACCAATATTACACATAGACGTGCCAAAAGCCAAAAACTAAGTACCAAACCTATTCATACAAATTAACCAACATCAACTGTTGGTAATAAGTAGGCTGCAGAAGTTTTACTGATTTGAACATATACTCATCGGCCTGAATTTCGTAGATTTTTTTGGGCAAAAGAGGATAAGATTGGGCAATTTTGGTGGCACGATTGATATAGGTAACCCCCGCTTCCAGTGCTTTAGGTTCTTGCCCATTCAAGAGCAAAGTCAATCCTACCGATTTTAGGTATTGGGCCAATTTCATATCATAATCTTTGGGATTATGGCGGGCCAACTCCTCATACATTTGCAAAATACGGGCTTGGTGCGATTCCTCGTTGAGGCAATAAATCAGCTCATGCATGTATTTGTGCGGCTCGGCCAGAGCCAGTGTCTCATAAATTTTTACGGCCTTTTCTGGTTGTTGATTGTTTTTGTAAAACATAGCCAGACTTTCGTACAACTCAGTAGCATAACGGTGCGCGTGGGGATGATGAGGGTTGGTTTGTTTAAGTTGTTGGTAATGATACCATTCATTCAAATAAATATTCTCAATGGCCTCGTTGTGTGGTTGGGAGTGGCCAAAGTTTTCCAAATTCCACAATATAGTCAACAAAGCATAGTTGTGCCTTTGCGGAAGCTCTCGGGCCAACTTTCGGCTTATACTCAGCCCTTTTTTGTAATAAGTCAGAGCTACCGAATAACGCTCCTCTTCAGGAATATTGCTCCATTCCCGGTACAAATACCCCATACAATGTAAGTTATAAATCATACGGGGCAAAAACTTCCCAGCCTGTTTCTGAGCTAGTCCTTGATTAATTTCCAGGGCTTTTTGAAAAAACAACAAAGCCGTGTTGTAATGCTGAGACTCACGATACCAATTCCCCAAATATTCGTAGCACTCAGCCAGATAAGCTCGGTATTTTTGTGGTTCTGTTGCAGCTAGTTTCTTGTAATGCTTCATTTGATTATGGTACAAACGAAACTCTGCCTGTCGATACTCAGGAGCCTCACAGAAACTATATAAAAAAGAGGCTTTTTCCAGACATTTAAGCTTTTGTTCATCGGTGCTGGCCAGTTCCATCGCCCGCAAGCACCAGGGTAAAATTTCTTCTTCGGTACGTGCTTTTTGGGAGGGATGACGTAAAACAGATGAGGCTGAACTCAAGTATTCGACATAATACATCAAGTATGGGTAATGTTCGTGGTGGCGAATGGCTTCGCGAAAACAAGATTCGGCCTCGTCGAATATCTCATTGGTCACCAGAAAATGGGCTTTTAGGATCAAAAAACTGGCAATGTGGGTAGGGTCCGTCATTTGTTCCAAGCTTTCCGAAGACATCAACAATTGGCTTACCTTGGTCAAATCTCCTCCAATAAAGGCCTCAAATATTTGTTGGTGGAGCAAGAAGTCACCGCGAAATTGCTTGTCAGAAAACAACAACAATAAATGACGTACTTGCTTCAAAATATTTTCTTTTTTGAGGAGTAATTCCGCTAGTTTGGGTTTTAGCGTCAAGTTTTGCTCTTCGGTAGCGTGGGCAATGTTTTTCCGATAGATATCAATCAAATCATCCTCATAAGAAGTGTATTGTTTCAAAAACTTTTGAAAAGAAAGCTGTTGAGGGTTGGGGGTACTGGATTGCCCTTTTAAAATGATGGTATCAGTTTCTTCATCAAAGAATAAATAAGGGTGGGGTTTTTGTTCCATTGTATCGATAGTGTGCTCACGGAAATTGCTTCATATCCTAAAGTAGAAACCCCTTCGCCCAAACAATAAAAAAACCAAGCGAATCTGAGTTCTTAATGTAATATAAGAAAAAACATGAATTATAGGAATGATTTAGGGAATTAATAGAAAGGTATTTCACACAAGAGCTTTTTGACAAAATTAAATTCTAAAACCTAGCATTTTCACCAATTATTTTAAACATAAAATGGCTGTACGCCCCTTTGTGCCATTGTTTATAACACATTTCAGAAACTATACAGCCATTTTCTAACTTATTCTGCCAGGGTAATCATGTCTACCCCGTTAAACACCGTACGTAAAATCAGCTCCAGACTATTTCTACTTTTATCACTTAGGTTAAGCTCCATGCTTATTTTATAATCTTTGCCCTTGGCTTTAAAGCTCTCGAATAAACTTAGATTCTCCTGTAGTTTGCCAAACTTTCCTTGCAACTGATCTTTGATGTTTTGCTGAGTGCTTTTAGGAAATTTATCAAAGCTTAGGTTCATATACATGTAATTGTTGTACTTGGTAGCCTCTTTTACCATTTTATCATCGGGTAATTTGCCATTGACCTCATTGTTGAGCATTTGTTCCAGCAACTTTTCCCGATTGCTCACCATCAGTTGTTGTTTTTGAGCAGCTATAAAGAAGGGCATTTCGGCGAGTTCAAACTGATAATAAGACTTGCCCTCTACCTTATTTGCAGAAAGCAATATTTGGAGGGTTTCGGTAATTTTTTGAGGGATCAAATCGCTCTTAAAACTCACAATGCCCAGCATTTCGGGGGCATAGGTAGTACGTACCTTGCGTGGTATTTCGCTAAGCCTTTTACGAAAATCGGCCAGTTTCTTGGCATCTACGTCATGGTCGGCCAGCATTTGGTTCAGATAATCTCCATAGCGTGATCCTTTTTCTTTGATTTCAAACTTTTCAAAACCAGTCATGGCCAAGACTATCTCGCCTTGTAGCGTCTTTAGTAAGTCATCGGCAGATAATCCCATTTCTTTGGCTTGTTTTTCAAAAGCTTGCTCTACCCCTTCTACTCGCTTAATCCAATTAAACAATCCTTTAAAATTCCACGAAAAGCCCATAAAGCCAAGTAATTGTTTGTGCGGAATACGCGACAAAAGTTCTTTGCTGAGGTTTTGTCCATAGGTTTCTTTGTAAAACTTTTTTAGGTTTTTGTTGAGTTCATATTGCGTGTTGAATAGCAATCTGCCTTTTTCAAAATTGAGGGTGTATTGAATGTAGGAATTCTGAAAATTGAGAATTTCATCTAGAATTTGTTGATCACGACTGGAGTAACGATACATATTAAGCGCAGCCGTCATATCTTTTTTAGCGGCCTGTAGGCTATACCAAACCGATAAATCGTTGTTTTTAGTTAGAAACTTACTAAAGTTTTGGTTGGTTACCAGGGAGTTTTCGGGATCCAAATTGAAGAAACTATATAAGTAAGAGCGGGCACTCAAGCCTTTGCGTCGCCCAAAACCACCCTCCGACTTAATATACATCATCACTTGATCGTTCCACCCAACGGCCTCATACTTACCTAACTCTACATATTGATAACCCTTCTCATTTTTTTTAATTTCGATATCCTTGTTCGATAATTTCAGCATTTTTTCAAAGTTACGGGCGTTTTGCATAGCAGCCACTACCCCAGTATTTGAGCTAAAAACCCCTCCTCCCGAATAAGTATACACAAAAACCTTTTTTTGTAAATTAAGTCCACTAAGGGTTGGGTCGTTGAGATTCTCCAAAATCAAATCATTCATTTGATCATTTTCTTCCATCAGGTTTGCTTTCCACTTCTTGAATCCAGCGGAATTTTTCAGGCTTTTTAGATTTCCTTTCTGATATAGTTGTTTAAGATCTATCGAGAACACCGCCAAGGCCTCTTTGGGAATGTATTGGGCATGATTGTCTTGCGGTTGGGTACATTTGGTAAATATGCTCAAAAGCCCAAACACCAGCACCCACCATAAAAGATTATTTTTTCGTATGATCATTTGTATTTTTTTAATTGTATATCGTATGTACTGATGTATACTGTTTTTGGCAAAACTTGGGTTTGACTTTATTATAAAATTAGTGGCTTTTTCGAACTACAAACCTCTCAATACAATTTTATTCATGTAAGATTGTTGTTTTAGCATTGTCTAGCAACATTTCTTTCCTCCAGGCAGTTTTTATTCTTGATACCACACTGACCACAAACTCTGACAAAATAACAAGCAAAAAAGCAGGAAACCTGCGCTTGACAAATACTACATTTACAACTATAAACTTGTGTAATACACATGAAAATTTTTGAGTCTAAATATAAGTCAGTGGCCTATCAAGAAGATAAGGCAATGATGGTTACTCGTTGGCATCCCGACAGCATAGAATTGGACGAATCTACTTTTAAAACCCAAATCAAGGCTTGGCTAAGCGAGGTAAAACGACTTAAGCCTTCTAGTTTATTGATAGATACTACCCATTTTGGGTTTATCATAGAACCCACCGTACAAGATTGGTTTGATCAAGAGGTTTTTACGGCTTACGCCAAGGCAGGAGTACAAAAAAAGGCTTTTTTGGTCTCTAAGGATGTGTTTTCACAGGTGGCCCTAAAGCAGCACATTAGCGAGTTAAGGCATAGAACTTTTGAGGTAGCTTTTTTCGCCAGTGAAGCGGAGGCGATGGAGTGGCTCGATGAGTAGTTAAAAACAATACTGTTTTAAGTTGGCTATAGAACCATCTAAGTGGTAAGTCAAAATTATTTATATCTTATTGTTAAATGGCTCTATGGTTAAATGGTTCCGCAATGCGTTGCCATTCGACCATAAAACCATTTAGTTGTAAACCCTCGGTTCTACCAGCTCACAGTTCTCCGACGAATCGAAACTTTAAGCCGACTTGTCGGAAGGCCATATTTAATTTTGACCAGATACTTATTACTAACTGATCTTTCGCAGGGCAAAAACTTGATTCTTTGAGGAATAAAACAGTAATCAAAATAAAGTTAAAAAAAGCTAAATACTACTTTATTTTTGATTTGTTACTTTTGCTCCAGGTCAAAAGTAACCAAAACCCCGCCGCTGTAGTT
>DMXI01000471.1 GCA_003483885.1 Microscillaceae bacterium | reverse complement strand
AAACTGACTTTTTGGAGAATGGTTTTTACATATTCCAGCATATTGAAAAAAATGGTTTTTTGGTGTGTAAAGTTGATATGTCAATTATAGCACACTATAACTACGAAATTGAACCGAATATGTTCGGAGTATTTAAGAACATTATTTTATAGAACTTTATATAGCAAAAATACAATTTTATTGTACTTTTACAAAATTAAACATAGTTAAATTAAGGTGGAATCGCACGATTATAAAAGATTTATTGGGGTTTTACTCATTTTGTGTGGCAGCTTTGTAAACGGTTGGACACAAAAAGCTTTTATTGATTTTGGGAAGACCAATATTGCGGTCAATGAAGCTTTTACGATTACCATAAAGGTAGAAAATGCCAAAGTAAAATCTCACGATCCCTTTCCTAAAATTCCGGGCTTTAAAAAGCACGCCTTGGCCTCGGTTACCTCTTCTAACAACAAAGGGAATGGTCAGATTACCACGACCGATGCATTGATTCAAAATTATTATGCAGAGAAAGAAGGGACCTACGTCATCAAGCCATTTTCGATCAAAGTAAATGGCAAAGTGGTAGAGTCTCCTGGTATCACGGTAAGTGTGGGCCCTTATGATAAGAATTTAGGAGAGCCTTCTAAAATTACCTTGGATGACTTTTTGGATTTGGAAAAAAACAAGGAATATGTAGACATTCAGGACGATGCCTTTTTGGGATTATCGGCCAATAAAAACGAAGTATTTGTAGGAGAAGGTGTGACGGTAACCCTGGCGTTTTATGTAGCGGCTACCAACAAAGCGATTTTAGAGTTTCCTCCTAACTTAGGAAATCAATTAGGGGATATGCTCAAAAAAATTCGCCCAGCTAAATCTTGGGAAGAGAATTTCCAAATTGAAGAGATTGCTCCAGTAGATGTAAGGATCAACGGTAAAGTATATAGCCAGCATAAATTGTATCAAGCGACCTTTTATCCTCTTAACAATGAGCCCATTATTTTCCCTAGAGTTGGCCTTAAAATGCTGAAGCACCAATTACCCAAAGGTGAAAATGATCCTATGTCGTTGGAAGCACGCCTCAAAGCCAAAAAAGTAGATAAACTGTATTACACGTTGCCCAAGCGTATTGCGGTCAAAGAATTGCCACCGCATCCATTGCGTGATCAAGTGCCCGTAGGTATATTTAGTTTGTATGAGGTAGTTCCCAAAAAGAAAATCCGCACGGGAGCGAGTTTCGAGTATGGTTTCAGAGTTTGGGGAGAGGGCAATATTTCGGCGATCCGGGCGCCTCAGATAAATAATAACGAACATTTTAGTTTTTATCCACCTACTATCAATCAATCGGTACAACGAGTAGGACAAAAGGTAAGTGGCTGGAAGACATTTAATTTCCATTCTATTCCTAAAGAAGCGGGTAAGTATCAGTTGAAAAACTACTTTAACTGGATATACTTTAACTTAAACTCTCAAAGATATGATACCCTTAAGGCTCGAACTGCCATAGAGGTAGCGGGCGAAAGTTTGCGTAATGCCGAAATTTCGGCGGCCAACGTGGGGGATTTTTATGACGATATCAATGAGGAAAGTAATCATTTGAGTCATAATAACTTCCGACAGCAAGTACGCTATGCTACCAATGTATTGATGGTATTTATGTTGGCAGGAATGGTATTTTTGATTTATTGGGGTTATAAAGGTCGTCAGAGAGAAAAAGAAGAACGAAAAGGTAAAGTTAGTGCTTAGCCTAAACTATCTATCACAAACGTCATTTGACACCCTGAACAACCCATTTATTTCACTCGCTTTACCTTGATATCCTTTGATGACAAAATTACTTACCCATCCTTTTGTTTTTGCATTGATTATAATCGGAGATTTGGCTGGACGAATAGCCAATTCTCAAATAATGGATTATATCTTCAAGCCTTTGCTCATGCTTTGGTTGTTGGGGTATTTTCTTATACAAATAAAACCTGTCAAGCAATCCCCTGATTATCACCCTTCTTTTGCTCGATTGATCATCCTGGCCTTGGTATTTTCCTGGTTAGGTGATGTGTCGTTGATGTTTGTGGAACAGGCGGCGATATTTTTTGTAGTAGGCTTAGGCAATTTCTTGATAGCGCATATTTTCTATGTGTTAGCGTATCATCGTTCGGTGGCCTTGAGCCAAAAACAAGGATATATTACTAAAAAACCGCTCTGGATTCTTCCTTTTTTATTGGTAGGAGTGGGCCTTTATGGGTATTTGTTTCCTTCGCTCAAAGACTTGGCCATACCAGTAGCTGTATATGCCACTACTATTGTATTGATGGGGATTTTTGCACTCAATCGCAAAGGAACTACCTCCACGTTGAGTTATCAATATATATTTTTTGGGGCCTTGCTTTTTATCGTATCTGACTCCTGCATTGCGATCAACAAATTTGTGACTCCTTTGCCTCAAGCAGGCCTTATCATTATGGTTACCTATATCGCGGCGCAGTATATGATTGTAAAGGGAAGCGTTGCTACGCAAGTGAAAAGCTTTTTAGTCAACAGTCGATAGTCCACGGTCCATAGTTTTTGTTTGTAGTTCGGAGCGCCTGACAGCTGTTGGTCTTTGGCTTTTGGCTGGTTTTTAGCCTATAGTTTTACGAAGCATCGCTCATTTATAATTGATCAATTCATAACTCATAATTGCTCATTAACCACTAACCGTTTACCATTATTAGACGACGCATCGCGAAACCATTTAACAATAAGCCGAAGGCGTAACAATGTAGCAATGCAACAATGAAACAATAAGCGAAGCGTAACAATGTAACAATTAAAAATCAGCGTTTAAACTCTGCCAAAATTGTCTCCCCTCCACGCGTTTTGTCTCCAATTTTTACTTTGATTTCGGCATCTAACGGTAAAAACACATCTACCCGGGAGCCAAAGCGAATAAAGCCAAACTCCTGACCAGATACTACTTCATCACCGGGTTTGACATACCATTTAATGCGACGAGCCATGGCTCCAGCGATTTGTCTAAATAGTACCTCTACGCCATTTTTTGCTTTGATAACCAAGGTGTTACGCTCATTTTCGGTGCTAGACTTAGGGTGCCAGGCTACTAAATATTTACCAGGATGATACTGGGTATAGGTAACTTCTCCACTCACGGGGTTGCGATTGACGTGTACATTGAGCGGTGACATAAAAATAGATACTTGCCTACGGGCATCTTTCAAATACTCTTGTTCGGTGGTTTCTTCTATCACGACTACTTTGCCATCGGCAGGAGCCAATATATAGTTGGGGTTAGTAGGGGAGGTGCGGGTGGGGTTACGGAAAAATTGTACAATTAACCCGTAAACAATCACGGCAGCAGTAATAAGTAAATAATGTAACCAGGGTAAATCTACTAGCAAGAGTACGGCCACATTGATACCTGCCAATATTAAAAATGAAATCAGTAAAATGAGATTACCTTCTTTGTGAAACTTCATAGGCTTATTTTTTTGCAAATAAAAAGGATATCAACTGTTACTCAAAAACGTTTGAAGAATATGTTTAAAATTATAATCTAGGTTAAAAAAGCGATTTTTATGCGCTAGTATTAGTAATTTTTGCGTCAATAGCTTTGGCTATTCACTTAAAAATATACTTCA
>DMXI01000301.1 GCA_003483885.1 Microscillaceae bacterium | reverse complement strand
TATTTAAAATGTTTGAAAAACTAGCAACCTATTCGCAATATTTAGGTATTTTGAAGGGGTTGCTTTAAAGAGGTGCAAAGTTGCTATTTTTAGAGAGGAAATCAAATGCCTGAAGGTCAAGTTTTTAAACTATCTTCCAAACTATTTTTTGGAGGAAATTGTTAAACAACCAGTGACAATGAACTAAAAAATTAGTCATTTCGTATTTGATTTAATCAGGATTTTATACAAAAGCGGCCATTTTACAGGTTAAAATGCGTTGTTTTAGTATAAAAAGCCTTTCTTTTAGTATAAATTCACTAACTATAGCAGGTATTTGTAGGTAAGTAATAGTAAATTTGTACTAGTCTTTAACACTCATATATCTCACTTTCTAAAAACCACTTATATTTTTTTACCCAAGAAGTTATACTATGAAACAGAAGATTCAATCGCTTTCCAAATATTTACTCGCACTTCTGGTGATGGCTGGAGCTTGGGGCTGTGCCTCTACTGCAGGCTTACAAAACGCCAACCAGGATGATGACGATGTGTACTTTTCCAGAAAAGATCGTGAACAAGCCAAAATAGCTAAAGAAACTGCTATTAAAAGTAATCCTACTGTTGCTAAAACAACGACTACTGTTGAAAACAACAATAATGGTAATGGGCTTGAAGTAAACCCAACCTATGGGGTGAATAAAAATAATCAAACCGATGTAAATCCTGAATACATAGAGGAATATAGAAACGGAAACGGTAATTCTACCATTACTCAAAATGGCATCACTTATTCAGGTAATGAATATTATACTGAAACCAGGGCCAACAATAGCCGGGTACAAGTACCCAGATCTAATGTAGATACTTGGGGAAACACCAATAATGGGGTGTTTTATGACCCATACCTTGACCCTGCCAGTTCATTTTACAATCCTTATGCGTCTACATCTAACTTAAGATTTGGTTGGAACCGAGGCTGGGGTAACAACTGGCGCTATCGTCGCTGGGCGAACCGCTATCGTTGGTATGATCCTTACTATCGAAACGATGTTTGGTTCTATCGCAATGTTTGGTGGTATGGAGGGTATGGTCGCAACAACGCTTGGTGTCCTGCGCCTTCTCGTACTAATACCATTTACACCAATACTACTCGAGTAGAAAGCAGGCCTCGACGATTTGTGAACCGTAATCCTCGCCGTAGTGGTGCAGGAGGTCGTGGAAGCACCATTATCACCAACAATAATCGAGTAAATACCAAGCGTAGAGCCTCAAGAGCTACTACCAATAGCACTGATGTAAACAAAAGAGCTGCAACGGCAGGTAGAAGATACAAAAGAACCACTAATAACGCTGGAAAACGCGTGAAGACAAACAGTAGTGGGCGCCAGATGAATCGTACCAGTACCACTCGTCCTCGTCGTACTCAGACCAGAACCAGACGTAATAGTAGCTATTCGCGAACTCGTAGCCGTAGTAGTAACTTCAACAGGTCTAGTACACGTTCAAGATCAAGGTCTACATACAAGCGTAGCACGAGTCGCCCAAGTTACTCAAAACCAAGAAGTACCCGCACGTTTAAGCGTACTACCAGAAAGAGCTCGCCCAGTCGTAGCAAACGTAGTGGAGGTAGCTCAAGAAGAAAGAAATAATGGTATTTTTAGATAGTTAAAGAACGGTAAGCGAATTTGATGTTCTTTATAAGTTTGTAAAAAATGTGAGGATAATCATCGTATTGTTCGCACATTTTTTATTGCCTAAATTTAGTTAAAAAGTGAGATAAAGTAAGTGAACCATTAACCAACCGGAAGAAATATGAAACAGAAAACATTCAGAATATACCTACAAATAACTGCTCTGGTCTGTTGTATAGCAGGCGTTCAAAATATCACTTTTGCTCAACAAATTGACCCTGACGCTTTGGGTTACTACAATGAAGCCATACGTTTTTCGCGTAGTCAATCATTGTTTGGATCAGCTCGGGTACAGGCCATGGGAGGGGTTCAAACTGCCGTTGGAGGCGATTTAAGTGCGGGTACTGGCAATCCTGCAGGTTTAGGCTTATTTCGTCGCTCTCAGTTCTCGCTCACCCCAGGATTTGGCCTGGCCAACACCAATACTACTTTTTTAGGGAGTAATACTATAGACTCTAAGCTCAATGTAAACCTCAATGGCTTTGGGTTGGTATTAACTAAAATCAAAGACGATATTTTGCCAGATAAATGGCGAGGAGGCAGTTTTGCCATCACATTTCAGCGCACCAACAACTTTCAAAACAGATTTAGCTACGAAGGGGTAAACACACGTAACTCTCTGGGGGATTATTTGGCGGAATCAGCTTTAGGAATCAACCGTGATGACTTGTTTGTAGCGACCGATAGTATTTTCAGTTTGCAGGAATTGGCTTTTAATACTTTTTTGATTGATGAATATGCCAACGCTCCTGGCGAATATTATACTTTATCACGCGATAGCAACGATCAACTGTTAGGAAATATGCTTCAGCAAGAGTCGGTAAATACCCGTGGTGCCCAATACCAATGGAGTTTTGCCTATGGGGGTAATTATGATGACAAATTTTACTTTGGAGTAGCCCTGGGTATCAAAACACTGAACTTCAGACAAGTCAAAGAGTTTAAAGAAACCGTACAATACGACGGCAATAGCATTCCTAGTTTGTTAGATTATACCCTCACCGACGAACTTGAAGTAAAGGGTACAGGTATTAACTTTAGCTTAGGCTTAATGTATCGCCCAGCAGACTTTATTAGAATTGGGGTATCGGCTACTACGCCTACATTTTACGCTCTGACCGAAAACTTCAAAACCAGCCTAAATGCCAATTTTGACAATTTCTCTTATCAAGGTGTAATTTTAAATAATGAAAGCTTAGAAACAGTGCCTGGTACTTTTAACTATACCCTTACTACTCCTTATAAACTCAATGCAGGTATAGCCTTTTTCTTTGGTAAAAAAGGGTTTATTTCGGGAGATGTAGAACTCAACGCCTTTGATCAGGCTCGTTTGAGTGGGGGTAATAGTAGTTTTACCTTCAATGGGGACAACAGAACCATCCGAAATATTTATAAAACTACCCTCAATGTAAAAGTAGGGGGAGAATACAGGATCAACCGTGTATTAAGGTTAAGAGCAGGCGCGGCCTTCTTTGATGATCCTTATAATAATGTAGACGATATAGATCGCACCATTTTACACTTTACTGGCGGTTTTGGGTTTAGACCAGCGCCAGGCGTCAATATCGACATTGCTGTAGTCAATACTCGCTTTAACTCGGCTTATGTACCTTATACATTATCTAGTGGCGAGCATCCTACTACCACCACCACCAATGGCTTTACAAGTGCAGTGATCACCGCTGGATTTTCGTTTTAGCCAAATATTTTAGATTGATTCATTCTTTTGTTTCATAAGATAAAGCCTGTTTTCGCTCCTGAAGACAGGTTATTTTTTTATATTCAGGTATGAGCTTACCTACTGGAACCAATGGCGACTTTATTATGCATCAAAGCCTGGATACAATTCAGGTAGAGTTCATCCATAGTGTCCAGACCTTGTCTTTTGAGTATGAAGATTGGCTTTATAACCAAATCCAGCCCAAAGCTCAGCCTTATAATGAATTTGATCGCTGTCCGGGCTGCAACGAACTCTTGCCCAATTTTTTGATCCACAAGCTTACTGGCTTTTGTTATGGCTGTCGGGGGGATGATGACTTGATGTAAATACGATTGAACACGTAGATGCTGTTTTCCTTAACAATCACCGATCGGGCCAGAGGCCTTGGCATAGTTCTCACTCGCCTCAAGGCAAGCGAGTGATTAAGTTCCTTCGGCTTTGCTCAGGACAGGGTATTTTCTTATAAAAAATGAGCGTGTATTTCTGGTGCTTATTTGTAATGAATACCCTTTTTACGAGCGTCCCGATAAACCAAGTAGCACATCCCGACCTGTCGCATTGGCGTCAGCCTAATAGTGAATGTCCTTGAACAAAAACAGGTTTTAACTAACTGTTTTTAAGCACTTTACCTTGAATAGCAAGGTCTTAAACCCCGCCTTATTTTGTTAGCGTTAAAAAATTACCTTTGGTGAGCTCGGCACAGCGGAGCTGTAGCCATCGGTTTGAGTAATGGAGCTGTAAAAATGATCACTGAATGAGATACGAGTGAATGTTTGATCATTTTAGGTGTAATGAAACAAATTTTAGCAACAGCAAAATACAGCGGTGGCCT
>DMXI01000303.1 GCA_003483885.1 Microscillaceae bacterium | reverse complement strand
ATGTTGGGTATAGTTTCTACCACATTTACCACATTCCAGGTGTCGGGCGCTTTGCCTCGGGTTACGTATTGTTTCCCTTCATGTTTGGCATTGGAATGATCTTTTACAATTCCCGCAATATCATTGGGTGGTTGTTGCTGATTGGCTCGCTGGTCATTCTCATTGCCGGCGTAATCAGTAGCGTGCAGTTGAGGCTACAACACATGACGATGTTTCAACTGATGACCATCTTGGTACTGATGATTGGTGGGCTTGGACTGTTTTTGAGCAGTCTGCGTAGTTTTAGAAAAGGAAACTAAGCCACATAGAGACAACATCGGTAAAAGGTAAGATGAAAAATAAAGACTCAGCGTTTCAGGACTATGCTTGAGTCAAGCCGCCTAACTTTTAGGCGGCTTTTTTATTCGAATAGTTGAGGTATATCTGCTCCTGGCATATTCTCCATTAATATGACTAACTTTCCTTCCTCAAATGCCTCTGGATAGGTTTTATTGTCTCCCAATGCCTCATAAAATCCTTTAGAAAAGGCAATAGAGGTACTATCTTCTATAGCGTCACTCATCCCGATTACATAAGGAATATGTTGCTTGATTATGCGGGCTTGTTCTTCAGAGTAACAAGCATTGAGCACTACACACTTCACATGGGTTTTATATATTTTGAACATCGCATTGAGTGCCTGATTTGACAAAATCGTGGGTTCATCAAATTCGTCCAGAATGATGATGCCTTCTTCGCCTGCCCCATGTCCCGAAAAATGAACTACTTCCGGTTTATAGTCACGCAAACCAGCCCGAATAATATCGCCATTGACCGCTCGCTTGTTATGAAAACTAAATTTATCCCGATAGTTGGACAGCTTTAGACTGAGTTCGATTTTATTCACCTCTTTGTCGAAGTTGAGTTGGGCTGTAGGGTCAGGATTGGCGCATAAAAAAAGAATTGATGTTTTGCCTTGGGGGGAGGTTGGGGTAGTAGGTGTCTCAGGGGTGTCAATGGAAGGAGCATTGCTGGAAGCAGCATTGATTGCGGCCAATGCATCGGTATAATCAACGTTCATAGCTTCTGGAGATAGATCACGTGAAATGTATTTCAATAGGTTTTGTATTTGATCAACCAAACGTGATCTTTTGTTGTCTTGATCGACGCCAGTAGCGCGTTTGACAGTTTGGAAATTATTCATAGCACCAAGCACATCTTTCCGATAGTATTTAGATGAAATTTCAAGCAGCTTTTCCAGGGCTTGTTCAAGGTGATTTTGGGCCACCAATAGTTCTATATATTCTACAACGTTCATTTTTTAAAAGTTTGACAGTGTTGAAAACAATTGAGTGAAATTAACAATAAGCATATGTTTAAACATTATTATGATTCATTTTTTATTGATACAATTTAGGGAGTAGTGGGGCTATGATGTCTCTATATTTGCCAGACTAACGATCACGGAGATAAGTGTACACAATGATCCTCTTTTTCTCGTCTTGGCTTTGTGTTTTTATTATAGTCATTGGGTTGGGATTAAGTGTTTGTTAGCCAGTGGTTTATATGTTGCAATTGTTTTTTCAGACTTGTAATCTAAAAGTGATCGGTTTAGGGTTTTTAATCCTTGAACCCTGAGTTGCGAGTTTAGAACAGTTGGAATTTAGATTGTAAACCTGAGCCAGCCATTAGCCTGACAGTGGCCATAGAGACACAACTCAAAATAATAGTAAAAATTAACAATAAGACAATCTAGGAGAAAACTAAAAACGTAATTTTTTAAGAACTTTTACCGTACTGGTCATGTTATCGAACCATTGCAACAAGAGTATGTGTAAAATGCACCCTACGGGCAGAAAATGAGCCTGTTACAGGGCTAAATTATTAATTCTAACCGTTGGTTGCGTACCACAAAATTTTATAAAAACGCAAGTTTGAACCTGCGCTAAACCTATATTTCCAGTGAAGAAATTATTATTAAAAACAACGACCTGCTTGATAATTTATGTTTTTTTGAGCGTTTCAGCCATCGCTCAAAACAAATTTAGGGTAAGTGGCTACATCAAGGATGCCAAGACCGGAGAAGACTTACTAGGAGCTACTGTGCAAATTGCGGGTACCACCAAGGGAGTCGTGAGTAATGTGGATGGTTACTATACCTTTGAGTTAGCCGAGGGACCTATAAAACTGGTATTTTCGTATGTAGGGTACATTACCCAAACCCGCGAAATTACCGTGACTCAAAACCTGACATTGAGTGTAAACCTAAAACCTCGGGAAAAACAACTCGATGAAATTGTGATAAAGGCAGATGGGCTTAAGGAGAAATTAAACACGACCCAAATGGGGGTGGAGAAATTGACAGCCCAAGAACTAAAAAATATCCCAGTAATTTTTGGAGAATTAGACATCATCAAAGCCTTGCAACTCAAACCAGGAGTTTCTTCTGGGGGAGAGGCTTCTTCGGGTTTATTTGTACGAGGTGGTGGTCCCGACCAAAACCTGGTACTGTTAGACGATGCTCAGATTTATAATGCCTCTCATTTATTTGGATTTTTTAGTGTATTCAATCCCGATGCGGTCAAAGCGGTAGACCTGTACAAAGGCGATTTTCCGGCCCAGTTTGGAGGAAGACTTTCGTCGGTGTTGGATGTGAAAATGCGGGATGGCAACCGCAAAAAGTTTTCGGGCAAAGGAGGGATTGGACTCATTTCTTCTCGTCTTACGCTAGAAACCCCCTTGCAAAAAGACAAATCTTCTTTGCTCATATCTGGGCGTAGAACGTATTTCGATATCTTTACCCGCCAGATCAATAATGCCAATGAAGGCAATCCAGATTTTAACCGTATCCCTGACTATTTCTTTTATGATCTCAATGCTAAAGTCAATTATGAGTTGGGCAAAAAAGACCGTCTGTTTTTGAGTGGGTATCTGGGACGCGATATCTTTGCTTTCAAAGACGATTCGTTCAACTTTAATTTTAGATGGGGCAATACCGCTGCAGTATTGCGTTGGAACCACATCTTTAATTCAAGTTTATTTGTCAATACCAGTGTATCTTATTCAGCTTATCAATACGATGTTACCAACAACTTTGACATCTTTAATTTTAGCCTGGGGGCCAACATCAAAGACTACAGCGCCAAGGTAGACTTTGACTATTTACCCAATAACAAGCACAGCATCAAGTTTGGAGCCCACTATACCTACCACGATTTTACCGTAGGCCGTTTACAAGCCGGAAGCAGCGATGGCACTATAGATTTTGGCAACGAAACTCGCCTGGACGGAAACGAGGCAGCGATTTTTATTACTGATGATTACACCATCAATGAGCGCTGGCGTATCAATGCTGGGCTTCGGTTGTCGGGTTTTGCGAGCAATGGGCGTACCTATGGTGGCATCGAGCCTCGCTTTTCGGTGCGCTACAAAGTAAACCCCAAAGTATCGCTGAAAGCCAGTGCAGCCCGCATGTATCAGTATGTACACTTGGTGGCCAATTCTGGAGCATCACTCCCGACCGATATTTGGTATCCTTCTACCCAAATCGTGAATCCACAACGCTCCGATCAGGTAGCCTTGGGAGGAAGTATTTTGCTGTTTGGTGGGAAGTTTTTGTTGAGCAATGAGCTGTATTACAAAGACATGGAAAACCAGCTGGACCTAAAAGATGGCGCCCAGATTTTTGCCAACCCCCAGCTTGAGCAAGAATTTGTTTTTGGCCAAGGGTGGAGCTATGGCAATGAAATATATTTGGAGAAAAAAGAAGGGCGAACTACTGGATGGATTGGTTATACCCTATCCTGGACGTTCCGAAAGTTTGGCCCTAGTAATGGTAATCTAGCCATCAATAATGGAGAGCCGTTTTTCCCGCGTTATGATCGCCGCCACGACATTTCGGCAGTCATTACTCATAGGTTGAGCCCTCGCCTTACCATTACCGCTGCTTGGGTATACAATACCGGAAATGCCATTTCATTGCCTCCTGGCAGGTTTATTATTCAAGATGTTACCGGGAACCAGCCCAGTGTGGTACCGCGTTTTCAGAAGCGCAACGATTTGCGAATGCCCAGCTATCATCGACTCGATTTAGGGATTGTTTGGAAGTTTTTCCCACGCTGGGGTGAATCAGACCTCACCTTTAGCATTTACAATGTCTACAATCGCCTGAATGCCTACTTTATTTTCTTTGAAGAACTCAAAGATCCCAATACTGACCTTACACTGGGTTTTCAGGCACGTCAGGTATCGCTATTCCCTATTATTCCTTCCATTACTTACAATTTTAAATTCTAGAGCGGATGAAAAAATTGAATCGTTCATATATATATTTTGCTGGAGTCATCATTGTCTCACTATTGACTTTGGCTGCTTGCAATAACTTACAAAAAGACATTACGATTGACCTGCCTCCTTATGAAGGAGAAATCGTGGTAGAATGCTATCTGCAACATGGGGAACCTTATCGCCTGATTTTGACCGAAAGTGTAGATTATTTTGGAGCCGTAGATTTGCCGCCCATTCCTCAGGCCAAGGTAATCATTACCCACAATGGTGCCAGCGAAGAGCTCACTTTTCAGCCAGGGTTTGATTCTACTACCCAAAAGTTTTTCAACTATGTAGGCACCACCATTGTAGATTCGGCCGATAAAGGAGAGTACGTTTTGAGAATAGAAGACGAAGCCAGCAGTCGACTTATTACTGGGGTTACCACGTTTTTACCAGCTCCTCAACTAGATACCATCGAGGCCAATTTTCGCGATACCGATACCTCGGCCTTTTTGCTGACTAAGTTTCAGGATGTAGACCCCAATGACCCGAATTTTTATCGAATTATTATCAATAGAGACAGTATTACTGGGGCTACTGCCACCGAATTTTCCTTTGAAGGGCGTTTTAAAACGGGTAACCAAATCGCAATTGGTACAGGGTTCGATTTCAAGGATGAAGACACCGTGTTTGTTTCGGTGTATCATATAGATCGGCCTTATTATGACTTTTTGGAAACAGTAGAAGATGCCCGACAGGGAAATGGAAACCCTTTTGCCCAGCCTACAGTAGTGCAATCTACAGTAGAAGGTGGCCTGGGGGTGTTTACAGCCTTGTCGTTTGTGAGGCGCATGTACATCGTCAGGAAAGAAGAATAAATCATTATCAATATACTATACTAACTACTAAATAACCGATTGTCTAAGTTGTGAACACCTTCAAAAAACTGGCCTTGCTGTTGCCAATGGCAATACTGGGCCTTACTGCCTGTGATAGTTTTCAGAAAGAAATTGATGTGGACTTGCCTGACTATGAAGGCGAATTGGTGGTAGAATGCTACCTGCGCCCTGGTAAGCGGATGACCTTATTACTCACCAAAAGTCTGCCGTATTTTGGACAAGTGGGGCTGCCCCAAGTCCGCAATGCTGAGGTAACTATTGGAAGCTATCACACATATCGTTCGTCTATTACACAATTTTCTTATCGTTCCAATGCTCCTTTTATCCCAGGAGAGTATTTCAATTATCAATCAGATGCATATGTGTCTTATGACCCTGAATCTTATTATTTATTGACCATCAAAGACAAACTCACCGGACAAGTGATTACCGGGCGAGCCGAAGCATTGGTTCAACCCCATATAAGTGAGATAGAAACCCGTTTTCGCAAAAGTGATACTACTGCGTTTTTATTGACTAAGTTTGAGGACATAGAACCCAACAAGCGTAACTATTATCGGATTTTGGTAAAAAGAAGACTGGAGGGGACAAAAGATAAGCTGGTGAATGACATTAAGTTTGAGGGAAACCTCAAAACGGGTAACCAAATTGCCATTGGGTCAAGTTATGACTTCAAAGATGGAGATCAGGCCATTGTCACGCTATACCACATTAGTAAGCCTTACTACGATTTTTTGCGCACCATGGATGGGGCACAACAAGGCAACCAAAACCCTTTTGCCCAACCCACCAACATTAAGTCTACCGTGGAAGGAGGCTTGGGTGTTTTTACTTTTTTGACGTATGATGAGCGAAAGTTTAGGGTGAAGTTTGAGGAATAGGTTTTGGTATTTTTAAATGATAATTTTCTATAGTTGGGTGCGTTTGCGAAAAAAGGCGATAAGAAGTTTGATGAAGCTCAAGTGTATGCGTTTCGCCTTTTTGTGGCAATCTTGGTCTGTGTAGTGGCGTTTCCAGCAAGTAAAAGTATATTTGGTTTTTGGAAATGCAGCCCAGTAGATTACCACAGATTTGCGGAAATCATTTCTAAAGTTTCATTGAAGCTATAGCCGCAAACCTTCGCAAAATTTCCCCCTGTTCTGCCAAGTTTAAGCGCAGCGGAAACTTAGCAGGATAAATGATGGACAGTTTGCAACTGTTCTGGCTCTGCCAGCTTTATTAAGAAGGAAAGTATTGCTTCGCAAGGGAAGTTACAAACTTCCCTTTCATTGAATACATCTTAGTTGCCGCTTCGCTAAACTAATATTAACTCGGAAGCTGCCTTCGCCAAACTTCCTTTAATTTCTTTAAACAATAAACTTATGTCCGATCAAACCATTAAATTCTACTCTGTAGCCGAAGCCTACGGCGAGTTTTCCATACCCCATCAAGCTGAAGGGCAAGACCTGGCCCACCAGTGAGCATTATTTCCAGGCCCAGAAGTTTGCAGGTACCGCCCACGAAGACAAAATCCGTAAAGCGGCCAGCCCGATGAAAGCGGCTGAACTGGGGCGTACCCGCAAGGTGCGCATTCGGGCCAATTGGGATCATATGAAAGACAACGTGATGCTCGAGGCGGTACGCGCTAAATTTACCCAGCACGCCGATTTGCAAACCCTTTTACTCGAAACGGGGGATGCTACGCTCATAGAACACACCGAAAACGATGCCTATTGGGGCGACGGTGGGGATGGCAAAGGCAAAAATCGCCTAGGCAAAATCTTGATGAAAGTACGGGAGGAATTAAACAAGTAAAAGTTAAAAAAATCATAATCTATCTGCTCAAAGCACCAGAGTATTCGGTATTTAGCCTAAATGGCGTATTTTTGATCAAGAAGTTGAGATGACTTCCAGAAGATCATTCTAAACCCAACCATTTTCGTATGAAAAATAGATATCGAATACTCATATTGTTCCTACTACTGGGTGCACACTTAGGCCATGCCCAGTTAAAATACCCTACCACCAAAAAAGTTGACCACGTAGACACCTACTTTGGTACTCAAGTACCCGATCCTTATCGCTGGATGGAGGCTTCGGACCAACCCAGTGTAAAAGCTTGGGTAAAGGCCCAAAACAAGGTGACCTTTGGCTATCTAAATAAAATCAAGTTTCGTGATAAGCTCAAAAAACGCATTGGCCAGTTGTGGAACTACAAAAAGGTAGGAGCACCTTTCAAGGAAGGAAACTATTATTACTATTACGCCAATAGTGGATTGCAAAACCAATATGTATTGTATCGCAAAAAGTCATTGGAGAGCAAGAACGCCGAGGTTTTCTTAGATCCAAATAAATTTGCCAAAGACGGTACCGTATCTATGGCGGGGATGAGCTTTACCAAAGATGGCAAACTAGTGGCTTATCTTACCTCTACTGGAGGAGCCGATTTCCGTGATATTTATGTAATGGATGCCGAAACCAAAAAACTACGCAAAGATAGAGTTTCTTTTGCCAAGTTTACTGGAGTATCCTGGAAGGGCAACGAAGGCTTTTATTACAGTACTTATGGTTTGCCCAAAAAAGGGGAAGATTACCTGACCAAGAAAACCCAGCGCCACATGGTGTACTATCATAAATTAGGAACTCCCCAAAGCCAGGATCAATTGGTATTTGGTGGAGATAAGATGCCCAGACGATATGTGTCGGGTTATGTAACTGAGGATGGTACAACTCTGATCATTTCTGCGGCCAATCGCACCACTGGCAACGAACTGTACTACAAAGACTTAACCAAGTCTAATAGCAAAATTATTCCCATTGTAAAGAATATGAAAAATCGTCACGGAGTTTTGATGAAAAAAGGTGACAAACTTTATATTCAAACCAACCTTGAAGCGCCAAATAATCGGGTTGTCATAACAAACATGAAAAAACCTGAGCCAAGTAACTGGAAAGATATAATTCCTGAAACCAAGAATACGCTTTCTATCGGTTCAGGAGGAGGCTATTTGTTTGCCAGCTATTTGGTAGATGTAAAAACTCAGGTAAAGCAATATACTATGGAGGGTAAATTGGTGCGTACCATAAAGCTACCTGGCATAGGGACCGCCCGTGGTTTTGGAGCCAAGCAAAAAGCCAAAGAATTGTATTATTCGTTTACCTCTTTCAATTATCCTGGCACTACCTTTAAGTACAATATAGCTACAGGAAAATCTACCTTGTATCGTAAACCCAACATTGACTTCAACCCAGAAGATTACGTAACCAAGCAAGTGTTTTATAAAAGTAAAGATGGTACCAAAGTACCTATGTTTATTGTACACAAAAAAGGTGTAAAACTCACTGGTAAGAACCCAACCTATTTGTATGCCTACGGTGGGTTTAATGTAAGCTTGCGACCTAGCTTTAGTGTAGCTCGTTTGATCTGGTTAGAATTAGGAGGCATCTACGCTCAGCCCAACTTGAGAGGTGGAGGAGAGTATGGAGCCAAATGGCATAAAGCAGGTACCAAAATGCAAAAACAAAATGTATTTGATGACTTTATTGCTGCTGCTGAGTATTTAATCAAAGAAAAATATACCTCTTCTGATTACTTGGCCGTTGCGGGAGGTTCTAATGGAGGCTTATTGGTAGGAGCCACCATGACCCAGCGCCCCAAGCTCATGAAAGTAGCCTTGCCAGCAGTAGGTGTATTGGACATGTTACGTTACCATAAATTTACTTCTGGGGCAGGTTGGGCCTACGATTATGGTACGGCCGATGACTCCAAAGAAATGTTCAATTACCTGAAAGGATATTCGCCTTTGCACAACCTGAAAAAAGGGGTAGAATATCCGGCAACTATGGTAACTACTGCTGACCATGACGATCGGGTAGTACCTGCGCATTCGTTTAAATTTGCCGCTACTTTACAAGAAATGCATCGTGGTAAAAATCCAGTCTTGATTCGCATAGAAAGCGATGCAGGCCACGGTAGTGGAACGCCCACTTCTAAGCGTATTGAGCAATATGCCGATATTTACTCATTTGTATTCTACAATATGGGCGTTAATCCCTACAACGAGAATAAATCAGAAAAATAAAGCGTTTGTGAGGACACTGACGATGACTTCTGTACCTCGGAAAAGTAAACAAAATTGAATATTTATAAAGTAAAGGTAGCCCATCGGAGGCTACCTTTTTTGCTGGAGTATTCCTATATTAAGTTTTTGCAAAATGTTAAAATCTAACATGCTTGCTATAGGGTATTTTCATTATTTTTGGTGCAAATACTACCAGTCATAAGAGTATGTTTACGCGTTGCATTTGAGGGAGCGAGCATATTCTAGAAACCACAAGCTAACTAATTTCATGGATAAGGTTTTACTCAATCAGGAGAGGGAAAAACAACATCAAGGTGTGCAACGTGCGCAACAAAATACCAGCAACCAAAAGACTTCCCAATTACGTGGCAGGCAAGGAGTAGGTACCAATACCAACACTTCGGGCAACGCCCCTATTCAGGCCAAATATGGCAACATACCTTCCAAAAATCGCCCAGTAGTAAGACACGGAGGGCACGACCGCACCACCGTAGATCGGAGCCAAAGCGATCCTGATGGTACAATTCAACGCAAAGAAGGACCAGGTGATCCACCTTGGTATGAGCGTGCCTGGAACGCTACTACGGGAGCCGTAAGCGATGCCGCTGATTATGTAGGTGAAAAAGCCAGTGATGCTGCCGATTATGTAGGCGATAAAGCAGGGCAAGCCGCGGACTATGCCAACGAAAAGCTCGAGCAAGGATCTGTTTATTTGCTCAATAAGGCGCTACCCGTGAGTATGGGGGTATCTCTACAACTAGACGGAGGCATTACCTGGGGGATTCCTTTGTATACTGGCGGTTCGGCGACGTGCTATATCACGCGTACCAGCAATAGCAACGTACACCTGAAAGTACGCAAACAAGGTACTTTAGCCTTTGATACTGGAGTAGGAGCCTCGTTTATGGTGGGAGGAGCCAGCAAAGGCGGCCGACCTGGCGCTGGAGTAGGCGGCGAAGCAGGGGCTAACTTTCAGGCTGGAGTGCAAGGAACCCACATCGAAGAATATAACATTCCAGTTTCTAAGTTTTTAAAATTTGTAGGGAGTGCCGCGCTGTCTAACCTTATGGATAGCAATATTTTAATGTCTCCCATCAACCAAATGATGACCCAATACGGTGACCAATATCGCTATCGTCAGAAGTTTGATTTTGGCGTATTTGCCCAAGGCGATGCCGAGGCGGGTATAGGGGTGCGACGAAGAAATGAAGATGCCACCACCAACAGTGGAGCCAGTACCTGGAATCGTGACCAAGATCGTAATTTTGAAGGAAGCCGACCAGAGTTGCTCAAAGGTGACCCCATGGCCTTGCTCAACTTCTTGGGGATTTTTGGTAGTGCCAAAATACGCGGACAAGCCAACATGGGCTTAGATCAACGCCGTAGTGGTAAGAAAACCGTGACTTCCATTTTTATGGAAGGAGAGGTGAGTTCTATGATCAACCTACCCATTCCGATGTTGAATCAACTCTTACAAATGTTGCCGAGTGGCGTAGGTATTGGGGCAGAACTGGAATTTACCCAAGAACCCGGTAAAGACACCGTAACCCGTTTGAAAGTATACCAAAAGTCAGGAGAAGACGAAGTGTATGCCGGAAGTGCAAGCAAGCAGTCGTTCAACATCAATCTTTCTAGTATGATGTCGTTTGATCAATTGCTTAGTAGCTTAAAGAGCGGAAATGTAGCGGCGGTAGTAGCTGGTGCCGATCTCAACAAAGGGTTTGAGAAAGTATCGTTCTTTCATCGTATGCTTTTAACAGGAGGTTCCTCTCGGGCATTACGCTCATTTTTGAGAAAACAACAGGGTACACGTTCGTTGCTTTCGGACAAAACCAAGAGTATGGCCAAAAATGCAGGAGTAGGCTATGACATTTACCTCGATTTGGGAGCACAAATGTCAGGGCCAGACTTTATGAAAATTGTGCAACGAGTGCTGAATGTAGGCCAGCGAGCCATTGATGCTACCAAAGACGCTCAAGGCATTGCCCAAACCTATAAGGCCTTGCAAGACTTCTTTACAGGGACCGATTTCTCGTCTGACCTGGAAGGTGCCATAGATGATGTTATGGAAGGCATTTACATAGATACGGCCATGTTACGGTTCTCAGGTTCTGTAGGAGCAGGAATTAGTGGGAAACTATCGGCAGGAGCTAAAGTGAGAGGAGATTTGAGCGGTCAGGGTGGTATCCATAGCCAAATAGATTATGTAGATGCATTAGGTCAGGGTGGGCGTATCACCCTCAAAGACTTGGTAGAATCGTTCCCAAGGGTAATGAATGACCCATTGACTTATTTCCCTGGCAATCCATTGATTCGGGCGATTTATGGGGAATAGAATTAAGTGAAAAACGAAAAGTGAAAAGTGAAAAATGGGCGCGAAGCGGAGATTAGTCCATAGTTTTTTGTTGGTAGTCAGGAGTTGGTAGTTCGTAGTACTTATCAGCTATTGGTTTTTAGCTTTTGGCCTTTGGCTGGTTAGTTGGTAGTCTATAGCGCCTGACAGCCTTTGGCTTTTTTCGGCTGTTCCAGCATGCGCTACCAAATTTAAAATCTCGTTTTTATGATTATAATACGCTCATTGTTAGTAAGTTATTTATTTGGTAGTTAGAAGTTTTGCGACGCATCGCGGAACAATTTAACCATAAGTTGTAAATCCTCTCCGGTAAACACGGGACTATAAGCCGATAAATCGCGAGCTGCGCCCCCCGATGTATCGGGGGGCGCAGCGGAACAATAGAACAATGTAACAATAAGCCGAAGGCGGAACAATGGAACAATAGAACAACAGAAACTCTCATATTTGCAAAATTAATAATCAAACATCAATAATTAATCATCGCATCGCGAAACAATAGAACAATGTAACAATAAGCCGAAGGCGTAACAATAGAACAATAAGCCGTAGGCGATCTCTGTTTCACCTTTAGAAGTCAGTTATAGAAACTAATGTTTAAGCATGCTCTTAAATGCATAATAAGCGGATGTAGGATGATTTAAAACCTATTTTTTCTTTCTCCCACGAATTACATAAAATATCGAAGGGATCAAATATAAAGTAAGTACCGTAGAGGTGATCATTCCTCCAATAGTTACAATAGCCATAGGTGTTCTGGACTCTGCACCAGCATCACCAAACCCCAGCGCGTTAGGGAGCATTCCAAAAATGATCGCTACTGTAGTCATAATCACTGTTTTCATTTTGGTTTTTCCAGCTAAGATAGTAGCACTATACAAATCCATTTTCTTATGATGCATCAAATGTTCTGTATAATCATGGATCAGAATATCGTCATTTACTACCAGCCCAAGCAGCGTAATTATAGCCATCAAAGACATAATATTCATCGTAATTCCTGCCATATACATTAGTACAAATACCCCAATCATAGCCATCGGTACGGTTGTAAATACTACCAATGGTTGCCAAAAACTTTCTAATAAGGATGCCAACAACATATACATCAGCAAAAATGCGATCATAAAGGTCACCATCATATCTTGATTGGCTTCTTCAAGTTCTTTGACATTGCCCGACCAGGAAAACTTTACCGAAGAAGGTAACTCCGTATTTGAAATGATTTGCTCAATGTTTTTTTGGACCTCTCCCTGTAGGGCTTCTGGAGTAAGGTTGCCCACAAATTCAACGGTTTGAGTTTTAAAGTCATGTTGAATTTGGGCAGGGGATTCTTCATAAAAAACTTGAGCTAAAGCCCCGATTGAGTAACTTCCCTGAGGGGTAAAAACTGGAATTTGTTTGATTTTCTTTACAGAATTGACTTGGTCATTGGGGTAACTCAAACGAATATCATATTCTCTGCTGTTTTCTTTTAAAACCGACACTTTTACACCATTAATGGCATTTCTAATGGTCAATGCTACTTGTAATGGATTCAGGTTCAGCGTTGCCAACAGGCGATTATTAGGCTGGAAACGGATCAAGGGATTACCTGATTTTAGGCTAGATTCAAAATTAAGTAAACCATCTACTTTTTTTAATTTTTTGCCAATCAAACGAGTTGCCTTGTTCAAGGCTTGGGTATTATCCGACTTGAGCATAAACTGGATAGGTGCCCCATCTGATGAACTGACCGAAGAAACGGTACTTTTTATTTCGGGGATTTTTTCTAATTGCTGTTCAAGTAATGAAGCAAACCTGGCCGATGAAAAAGACCTTTGATCTTTGGCTACTAATTTCACTTTGTTAGACGCATAATTACTTCCCTGAGTGATTTCATTCTTCTTACCAATCACGGTTAACACCGACTTTACTTCCTTATAACTGCCAATTATCTTTTCCACTTGGGTGATCAATTGCTCAGATTTTTGAATACTGGTACCAGCAGGCATTTCCATCTCCACATATACTTCAGAGTTGTCTTCCTGAGGTAAAAACTCAAACCCAATGACCGATAACAGTCTGGTAGTAGCAATAAATATGATAAACATCACCGTAAATAAGAGCAAAGGATATATTTTACGAGACATTAAACGGGTAAGCGACTTTTCGTATTGGTTTTCTAACCAGTGAAAAAAACGAATAGAAAGCCTTGCCAATTTGCCCGGTTTTCGTTGTTTTTTCAAAAGCACACTGGCCAGCATAGGCGTAAGCATAAAGGAAACAATCAACGAAAAAATAGTGGCCGAAGCGATGGTAATGGCATATTCTTTAAAAAATGCTCCCGTCACCGAACTCATCATGGCAATGGGCAGAAATACAACCAGGTTGGTGCCAGTAGAGGCCACTATAGCCATCATTACTTCACTAGTGCCTTGTAGGGCTGCTTCTTTTATTGGCGTTCCGTCATCACGAAGCCGGATGATATTTTCTACTACTACAATAGAGTTAGACACCAAGGCCCCAATAGCGACCGAAAAACTCATGAGCGTCATCATGTTGAGAGAACCACCAAAAAAATTGATCGCCAAAAAAGTACCCAATAGAGAGACAGGAATAGATATACTGACTACCAATGTGGTGCGTACATCGTTGAGGAAGAAAAAGAGTACAAATCCAGTAATAATAATCCCCAATACAATATTCATAATGGCATCATCTACCGCGCTTTGAATGTATTCAGAGGAATCGAAGGGAATACTTAATTGTATATTGGGGGGAAGTGTAGGCTTGAGTTCTGCTACGAGTTTTTTGGCTGCTCTGGCTACTTGTACCGAATTGGCATCAGCTGTTTTCATGATGGCAATGCTCACAATATTATTGTAGTGCTTTTTGCCCGAAACATCAAAAAACAATGACTTGGTCTTAATGGTTTTTATGGTGTCTTTTACTTGCGCAATGTCCTTTAAAAAACGAGTACCATATGGTGTAGCTACTGGAGTACTGCTAATGTCGGTAACGGATTGAAATTTTTTGCCTACTTCTACCGAAGAAACGCGATCCTTATAGTGATAATTTCCGCCAGATATTTTTTTATCGGTAGTTTTCAGGTATTCCGAAATATCACTCAACCCAATATTAAGGTCTAGAAGAGTTCTTTGATTGGCTAATATTTTTATCTCCCGTTCTTCGCCACCATCCAGGTAAACCCTGGAAACCCCCTCTAAACGACTGATCTGGTTTTTAATGGTTTTGTTGGTATAATCATAGAGCGCATTCGCAGACAACTCGTTCGAAGAAACTATGAGATCAATCACTGGGGTATCCGATAACTTAAACTTTTGCACTAAGGGTTTTTCGGCCTCTTTGGGCAAAAAGGTGACCATCGCCTCTACTTTGGTTTTTACTTGATTTAATGCTTCATCAGGGCTTACTCCTGGTTGAAACTGAATAGTGATTGTCGAAGCATCAGGTTGAGAATAAGATTTAAGTTCCTTGAGTCCGCTCAAAGTAGCCACTTCTTTCTCGAGGGTATTGGTTATTTCTTTTTCAATTTCCTCAGGAGTAGCCCCAAAGTGAAAAGTGTTGATCGTGATGACAGGCAACTTTAAATCCGGGAATAAATTGACGGCTAGTTTAGAATATGCCATGAAGCCGAAAATTACCAGGCCTAAAAATAGCATAGTAGTGGTGATGGGACGGTCAATTGCAAATTTTGTGATTTTCATAATTGCCTGTTATTTTATAATAGATATAGGTGATTGATCTTCTAATTTATCTATGCCTGCAATAATGAGGGTTTCCCCCGACCTTAACCCATTACTCACCATCGCCTGCTCTTCATTACGTTTTTCAATAATGATCTCTCTTTTGACCGCTTTGCCACCTTTGGCCACAAATACAAAATGTTGTTTGCCCTGGGTACGGAAACTATGAATGGGAATAGGCGTGAGTTGGAGGCGGTTTTTTGCAGTTATAAAGAGTTGGATTGTATTGCCCACAAACAGCTTTTGGTTGCTATTGGGAAAAGAAGCTGTTACTTTGAATCCCTGACGGCGGGTATCCATTTGAAAGCTTTTTCTCGATATTTTGCCCAATATTTTTTGATGATGCTGCATAAAATAAGCCTTGGTACCAATAGGAAGACTATGGATTTCTTCGGGGCTTACATAAAATTCAACCGTAACTTGAGAAGTTTGAGCCACACTCAAGAGAGGAGTTCCTGGATTGACCACTTGACCATTGGTAGCGTGTACTTGGGTAATCATCCCACTAAAGGGAGCTACGATCTGGTTTACACGCTTTACTTGTTGAAGCGCCTTGGCTTGTACTTCCATCTGGGTTTTCAGTGTTTCGACGGATATTTTAGAGGCTGCTCCAGCTTCATATAGTTCTTTTTGTCGAGCATAATCTTTCTTGAGGCGATTGTACGCAATATTGACTTGATCTATGTCTAATTGATGATTGCTGGGCGGAAAAACGGCAAGTACTTGCCCCTGTATTACTCGCTGGCCTGGAGTACTTTGCAACAAGGTAATGGTACCCGATTGCTCCGCAAAAAACTCTGTTGAACGGGCAAACCCAAGTTTTCCGAAATAAGACCTGATATTTTCTACTTGCTGTTCTTTTACCAAGGTGGTTTTTACCGTAATCCTTTCCTTCTTTTTTACGACGACCGTAGGCTTTTCATCATCACAAGATGCCAGCAAAATAAGCCCTGATAAAGCGAATAGTATGTATATCGATTTCATTGTATGTATTTAAGAATGTTAATTTGATGGAGTGCTCAAAATGCGACGGAGTTGGGCTTCAGCCAGGCGTAAATCCAAATAAGCATTGAGGATTTCTAGTTTGGATTGGGTCAGTTGCAATCGGCTTTCTTTGAACTCAAGAGGCGTTACTTCACCCAGTTTTAATCTCTTTCTGAAAATCTCTATTTGTTTTTCATTGAGGGAAACTATTTCCTGATGGATGGTTATTTTTTGTGAAGCTGCCAGCACATTGCTTTGCGCATTTTTAATTTCTTTGAGAAGCCCTTGTTTTACATTTTGAATGTTTGAAGCGAGTGTATTACGAGTAATGATGGCTTTTTGAATTTCAGCTCTTTTTTGCCCTCCTGAATAAATGGGGATATTCAGCAATAGCCGACCATAAAACAACCGGTTACTGTTATTATTAAACTTAAATGCATTGTCTGCTCCATTGTAATCAAAACCAAGGTTTAAACTAAGCGAAGGCATCCAGTTTCTTTTTTCTCCAACCAACGTTTGATTGGCAATCTCCATTTGCTTGTTTAATACTTTTACCTGAGATTGATTTTCGAGCATTTGTGCAGAGGCAATGGGTTGGCTTATAATAGGCTGTGTGAGATTTTCTGTAAGTGTTAATGTCTGCTCTTGAGGTATATTTGCCAGTTTTTTGAGTTCATGAAGCAATAACTGATACTGATTCATTGCGTTGGTAAGCAAAGGCAGCGTTTTTTTGTATTGAATCACGGCTTCATTCAAAGTGAGCGTACTAATCACCCCTTTGGCATTTAATAACTGTAATTGATTTACTTGCTCTTTGGCCAATGCTTTATTTTGCTCAAGTACCTGAATACTCTCTTTAATAAAGATGGCTTGCCAATAGAATTGTGAGGCTTGAGCAATCAATTCATGATGCGCATCTTGATACGATAACTCACTCAGCTCTTTGGTCAACTTTACTGTCTTTAACCCTGAAAACACCCGAGCATCAAACAAAACCTGTTGTGCCTCCACACTTACCCCTATGCTATTGTTGAAGTTGGTGCGTATTCGTGACGACCCCAGAAAAGGATCATTAAAAAAGAGAAAATTCTTATTGAAATCTCTCTGATAAATGGCATTGGCATTGACCTGAGGAAGCAAGGACGACTTTACAATTCGAGCATCAAGAGCCGAAAGATAGATTTGGCTTTTAACCTGTTTTAAATCGAGGTTTTTTTGCTTCACCAAAGCGAGATATGACTTAAAATCAAGCGTTTGGGCAATACAAGTGATATGCAATAAGAGCAGTGCCTGAGATAAAATTATATTTCTTAATGTATGCATTGTTTTGATAGAATTGGGCAAATGCCCTAAAATGACAATGCAAAGGTCATAAATGAGTTAAAGTAGCGGGTAGTCCAAAATGGACAAATTTTATAAGACAGGGGTTAGATGAGTGTTGTGATTGATGATTGGAGCAACATAACAGGAGAGTAAGTCCGTGTAATACATTGAGGGCATTGTAGGAGGGCAAAACAAAAGCCCATAATCTGCAGACTATGAGCTTTTTTTATTCTCTAAAAGCAATCAATAATTAACAATTAATCATTGATTATGCCATTACTTCTTTTACTTTCTCTGCGGCGTCTTTCAACAAGATCGCTGAAGTTACCTTCAAACCAGATTCGTCAATGATTTTGGCACCTTCTTCAGCGTTGGTTCCTTGCAAGCGAACAATAATCGGTACAGGAATATCGCCAATGTTTTTGTAAGCTTCTACCACCCCTTTGGCTACTCGGTCGCAACGTACGATACCACCAAAGATGTTGATCAAAATCGCTTTTACATTAGGATCTTTCAAGATGATACGGAAACCAGCTTCTACCGTTTTAGGGTTTGCTCCACCTCCTACATCCAAGAAGTTGGCAGGCTCACCACCCGATAGTTTGATGATGTCCATCGTAGCCATCGCAAGTCCAGCCCCATTTACCATACATCCTACGTTACCATCTAGTTTTACGTAGTTCAAGTCAGACTCTTTGGCTTCTACCTCAAATGGATCTTCCTCCGTGATATCTCTCATTTCGGCCAAATCAGCGTGACGATACAAGGCGTTGTCATCCAAGCCAAGTTTACAGTCAGCAGCCAAAATACGTCCATCCGAAGTTTTCAACATTGGGTTAATCTCTACCAAAGCTGCATCGCTTTCTATGTAGGCTTGGTACAAAGCATAAATGAATTTAACCGCCTCTTTGAAAGCTTTTCCACTAAGACCCAGGCCAAAAGCTACTTTTCGCGCTTGAAAACCTTGCAATCCTACACTAGGATCAATCCATTCTTTTACAATTTTTTCAGGAGTTTTTTCGGCCACCTCTTCAATGTCCATTCCTCCCTCAGTACTGGCCATAATCACTAATTTGCTGGTGTTACGATCCAACAAAATACTCATGTAGTACTCCTTAGGCTCTTCTTCGCCAGGGTAGTATACATTTTCTTCTACCAATATCTTATGTACTTTTTTACCTTCAGGACCAGTTTGGTGGGTTACCAATTGCATACCCAAAATATTGTCGGCGTGCTCCATGGCCTGCTCCAGGTTGTCAGCCAATTTTACACCACCACCTTTACCACGTCCAC
>DMXI01000304.1 GCA_003483885.1 Microscillaceae bacterium | reverse complement strand
GGAGGGATTAAGGGAGGTTTTTTCTACTAATTTAACTTCAAATAACAAAATATTCAATGCTCTAAAATTCCACACTCATTCTATACTTACACTTAACCCCTCTTCCATTCCTTAACCTTGTCCCACATTCATCGAACACGGTTGTCCAAAAGGGAGAAACAGACGCGGATAAGCTATCGCGAGTAGCATTGCCCTACTGAGGTTATTTCGTTCAAACAAAATTTTTGTCCTTTAACCTTTGCAGCAAAAGACCTAACATACGCCTCAAAAATTCCGCATTCCTCCCACACTCATCCCTACATTGCTAATGCTATAATTTGGATTGCCTGAACCAACCGTCCAGTCATGGAGGAGGCCAAGATGAAGGCGGGTAGGACTTTCAGGTTGCTGGGTAATGATGCCTACGTGGTTGTGCATGCCCAGATTGTATAGTGGGTCGTTTTCGGTGAGGCCAAAGATACCAAAGCCAATTTGATGAAAGAGGGTAACCTCTCCTGCTTTGATCTCACTAAACCAACCTACATTGCTGCTGCGAAACATGGCAAACTTGTAGACAATATGTTTGTCAAAGTTTTTGTCGGGTCGGTCAAAATCTTCACTCATTTGACGACGGCGCTTGTTGTTAGAAGCTCCTTCTAGCAAGGTAAATTGCAACCCTCCAGCAAAATTCCCATCATTTACGAGGTAAATCCCTGCATTGAATTTAAATCCAAAGCTAAATCCTGGGGAGTTACCCAAGCTTTTGAACTGGACATTGTGCTTGCCCAAGGTAAATTGCATACTCAAAAAAGCGCGTGGGAAGTCATTGGGGCTTTGTTGGGCCTGTGCTTGTGCTACTTGAAAAAAGCAGCCACAGACAATAAAAGAATAGAGGAAAAGTATCTTTTTCATAAGAAACGATGAAGCTTTACTAGGAGCTTTGATAATTGTTCAACACAGAAATAGTAATTATTACTACATTTGTAAAATTTAATATTAATAAATAATAATTTAACCATGAGAAAATTCTTATCGCTGGTGGTTGGACTTTTGTTTTGCCATCTGGCATTTGCCCAAACCAAGGTAGAAGATGTAAAAACCTTCACACTCAAAAATGGGATGAAGATCATTGTATTGGAAGACCATTCCATTCCTAATGCCAATATGTACCTTTTTTGGAAGGTGGGTTCTCGCAACGAGCAACCGGGTAATACTGGTTTGTCGCACTTTTTTGAACATATGATGTTTAATGGCGCTAAAAAGTATGGTCCGAAGATGTTTGACCGGGTAATGGAAGCCAATGGAGGTTCCAACAATGCCTACACCACCGAAAACGTTACTGTATATACTGACTGGTTCCCTAGTGGTTCTATCGAGGTCATGTTTGACTTGGAAGCTGACCGCATTGGTGCTTTGGACATTGCTCCAAAAATGCTGGAAAGCGAGCGAGGGGTAGTACTTTCGGAACGCCGTACTGGATTGGAAAACAGTAATTTTCAAGCTATTCAGGCCCAGGTAAAATCGGCCGCATTTTTTGCCCACCCTTACCGCTGGCCAGTCATTGGTTATGAATCGGACATTAAAAGCTGGACAAAGAAAGATTTAGAAGATTATTTTAAAACCTATTATGCACCTAATAACTGTGTAGTAGTGATTGTAGGAGATGTAACCGTGGCTCAGGTAAAGAAGTTGTCTGCCAAATACTTTGAGCCTATTCCTCAAAACACTCCTCCTGCTAAAGTACGTACCGTAGAGCCTCCCCAAAATGGCGAAAAAAGAGTAATTGTTCGCAAACAGGTATCTACTCCTAATATTTTATTGGCTTATCATGTACCTGCCACCAGCGACAAAGATTACTACGCGCTGGATATGTTGAGCAGTATTCTTTCTTCGGGAAATTCTTCTCGTCTTATCAAAACTTTGGTTTATGACAACCAAACCGCTTCTTCGGCTTTTACTTATATGCCCGAAAGCTTTGACCCTAATCTTTTTTACGCTTTTGGAACAGCCGGACGAGGAGTAAGCGCCGAAAAGCTGGAAAAAGAAATGTTGGCTGTCATTGAAAAGGTAAAGAAAGATGGGGTAACTGATCTGGAGTTGCAAAAAGTGAAAAATCAAAAACTAATGGAATTTTATCGCCAGATTGAAACGATCAATGGAAAGGCCAACTCTATTGGAACCTATGAGTTGTTTTTTGGTAGCTACAAGAAACTCTTTGATGCACCCAAGTTCTACGAAAGCGTAACCAAAGCAGATATTCAACGGGTAGCCAAAAAATATTTTACCAAGAAGAATCGTACGGTAGGATATGTGTTATCTCCTGAGAAAAAGGGGAAAAGCAAGTAGTAATGATTGATTGTTAATTATCAATGGTCAATGAGTTATAAATTATGAATGGATGAATTATCTTTTCTAATGAACTATGGACCAAAACGCTACCAAATATTTATCTTGAACAAGAAGTACAATGAATAAAATATATAGAATGTCTCTCATGGTGGGACTATTACTCACTCTGGGACAATTTGCCAACGCGCAAAAAGGCTTTAAACTACCTAAGTACGAAAAATTTACCCTCAGAAATGGGTTGACGGTTTACATGCTATCACAAAAAGAAGTGCCTTTGATTCAAGCTTCAGTAGTGTTTGACGCTGGGGCTATTCATGATGGTAAAAAGCCAGGCTTGGCTGGTATTACCGCTGATGCATTAACCTTTGGAACTAAAACCCAAACCAAAGCTCAAATAGAAGCCGCTACCGATTTTGTTGGAGCCAATTTTGGCACAGGTGCCGCGCTGGAATACGCCCGAGTGGGGATGAGCTTTGCTAAAAAAGACCAGGATAAGATGCTGGGTATTTTGCAAGATGTATTGATGAATCCTGCTTTTGATACCAAAGAGTTTGAAAAAGCCAAAAAACGAAAATTGCTTCGGTTAGACCAAGCCAAAGAAAGCCCTCGTAGTGTGATTGGTGCTTACTACAACAAATTGTTGTACGGACAACATCCTTACGGCAACCCTACCCAGGGTACCAAAGAAGGTTTAGAAAGCATTTCTGTTGATGACATCAAGGCTTTTTATAAAAAGCAATATACCACCGATAGAGCGGCTATTGCGGTAGTGGGAGACTTTGAAAAACGTGCCATGAAAGCCAAAATCAAAAAGCTTTTTGGCAACTGGAAAACCAAACGTACGACCAGCAAGCGACTGGGCAAACCAAGTATGCAATACAACCAAAACCGAGTAATACTGGTAGATAAAGACGATTCTCGTGAAACGACCTTTTTTATTGGAGGCAAAGGGGTGCCTCGTAGCAATCAAGATTTAATTGCCATTCAGGTAATCAACACTATCTTGGGTGGGCGTTTTACTTCCTGGCTAAACGATGCGCTTAGAGTAAACTCTGGTTTGACTTACGGAGCTCGCAGTAGCTGGGTTAATAATAAACTTTCTGGTTCTTTTTACATTTATAGCTACACCAAAACCAAAACTACAATAGAGGCTATCGATATGGCTTTGGGCGTATTGGATAGCTTACACAAGTACGGAGTAGATCAAAAAACATTGAACTCAGCCAAGAATTACGTAAAAGGAAGCTTTCCTACTCGTTATGAACGCAATAGTAGCTTGGCTAATTTATTAACTTCTATGTTTATTTATGGCTATAATGAGTCTTTCATCAACAATTTTGAAAAGAATGTAAATAGCTTAACTGTAGCCAAAGTCAAGCAAGTGGTGAGAAAGTATTTCCCAAAAAATAACCTACAATTTGTGCTGGTAGGTAAAGCCTCAGCCATTCGTGATAAGGTGAAGAAATACGGCAAAGTCACTGAAAAGAAAATTACTGCCAGAGGTTTTTAGTACCATTACTTGTTGGTGTCGCTTCACTTAAACACCAAGTAACGCTTTCAAAATAAGTGTCCGATTTGGTCATATGCCTGGATTGTTGGGCAAGGCATTTCCCCGAAAAATCGGGATTTACAATTTGCCAATCGTAGCAGCGCTACGGGCAATAAAAATAACGAAGTCCAACGATTCAGGTAGCAGAGCAAACTAGACAGTTATTGCGAACGCGTTACGAAACAAGGGGCTAAAAATAATTTTACCCACAAAAAAACCCACTACCAAATACGGCAGTGGGTTTTGTATTTTAACTTTTGTAATCATTGATTTTCATTTTAACAATCGTTCGTCTCAGCGCGAATTGACGACTTGCCCTTCTACGACTCGGATACTGGCCAAACAAGTACGCCTTGAAGGATCATTGATGGGGCCATCTGTTACTCCTGGTGGTAGCTCCTCTCCCCTACCTTCGGTTTTGAGCTCTACTTTTATATGTTGAGATTTCAAGAACTTTTGCAAATAAGTTCCTACATTCTTAGCCCTCCATTGCGAAAGCAACATGTTTTGCCGTTTTCGTTGGGCTTCGGGCTGTTTATAATAATACCCCTGTTTATCGGCATAACCTGCCACATCGAGCTGTATTACCATAGGTTTATCACCATTGTCTTGACGGTAGGCAGCTACTTTTTCTTTAATTTCTTTGATAAGCTGCTGCAAATAACGATAGTCTTGTGGCTTGGGGGTATGCCACCCTGTATGGAAATTCACTGCAGCATTCGCCTTGGCAAAAACCACCTTCCCGTTATTGAGAGGAGTAATATTGCCAGTGTTTACTTTTGGTTTATCCTTAGTGGCATTGTATACTACCACTTCATCGGATGAGTCTTTAGATTTGCTTTCAGGTGTTTTATTCGTCTTTGCCTCTTTTGGATTAGTAGTAGGATTGCTGGCGGTCAGCTTGCTACCTGGGCGGTATTTTTTAGGAGAATCGGTAGACACAGGCATATTCACGGCCAAAAACTCCTGCTTAGACTCTATTTGATCAGGAACAAAGGCTTTGCTATGATCAATTGCTACAAACTGCTGATTTTTTTTCAAATTAAAAGAGTCTCGCGGCATGCTATAAGCGAGCACTGTCACGATACACATTCTACGCTGAGGATCTTCTTTTAAGTCTTCTGGATAATATGGAGGTAATTCTTCTCCTTTAGCTTCAATGTTCTGCTCTACACCATGCACCGACTCATATAACCCTTTTTGGATTTCATTGCTGATGTAGTAAGCTCTTTTTTTAGAGAGATACTTGTTGTAAGCCACGCGTTCTTCATCTGACTGGGTAGTATAAAAAGGTTTGCCATCAGAGTATCCTTTAATTTCAAGTTTTAAAATAATCTTGTCTTGAGGATACAAACGCTCATAATTCTCTATGTCTTGCTTGAGTCCCTCTACGATAAAGCGTAGGTGTTGCTGTCCCAATTCGTTAGGGCGGTTTTTACCCCCACCAAAAAGCACCCTGCTTTCTATTTGCTCATGAAACTCGTGTCTTTCTTTTTCTACGTGTTCAGTATTTTTCCCTACCAGGGTAGAATCCTTTTTTTGTGCCTGAGCTACTTGCCCAATACCCAATAAAACAAAGCCTAGCAATAGGCCCAATGAGATTTTCAGTCTTGATGTCATATTACAAAAAGTTAAAATGATTTCTTCACAGCTATCCATGAAGAAGCTATTAATCTATAATAGAGTTAAAATGAAAATTCTTATAAAATCGAGCAGACGTATATTAATTCTTGGCCCATAGGCCTACACTATACCACAAAAATGAAAGGTTGTTGAAAAATTTTTTAGAGAAGTGAATGGGTACAAAACAGGTAAACAATGCTTATACTAACATGGAAAAATCCATTCAATGATGAGGCTGGATAAATGAGCATCCAATCTATTTGGGCTCATACCAGTAGGAAATACAAGGTTAATTTTGTGAAAACTAACTCAAGCGAGGGTAAAACAAAGGGCTGAAAAGTATATAAAAAAATGCTTGTGGTCTCAAAAATTATTCAGTATTTCTCAAATATCATAAAAGCAAAATTGTTTATTTCAATCCATCTCCCCTCTGGTTATTTTATTTCAAAGTTTGTGGTTTACAACAGTGTAACGAAAAATTTAGAACTAGAGCGTAAATATGGGTGATAATTTGGGTTATTCAAAATACAAGATCAGGATCATAGGTATTTCTCAAAACTTATCGCTACGCTTTGACTAGAGTTTTGGTGTAGTAATATTAAAAATTTTACCTGCGCCACCTTTTACCAAAATGATTGTGTATATTATTTTGAATGGAAGTTTTTTAAGTTTATTTTGCTTTTTATTGCGGCAAAAAGGATTTCCCTTTTGGCGAAAAGAATCCTTTGTTAGCATTATTTGGCATTTAAATTGACTTTGTAAAGTTTGAACTAAAATCAAGCATCAAAGAAAGACGCTGTCAATGTTTTTCGGCCAAGAATCGAGGCATTATGAATAAAATAAAGTGTTTTTTGGGTTTTTTTTGGCTTTTGATACTTTCGGTATCAAACGTTGCGACGGCTCAAGACAACCTGGTAGTTATTGGTACTTACGAAGATGCTCCTTTAATTTTTAAGGATACTGACAATGAATTAAAAGGAGTATATAAAGATATTCTGGAGCACATTGCCCTCAAGTACAAATGGAAGCTGGAATATGTACACGGATCTTTCTCCGAAAATCAAGCCAAACTACAAAAAGGACAAATAGATATATTGTGTGCTATTGGCCACTCCGAAGAACGCGAAAAAAGATTTGATTTCTCAGAAGCCACTGTATATACCAACTGGGGTGAAATTTATGTCCCAAAAGGCTCTAAAATTCGCTCTATTCTTGACCTAAAAGAAAAAAGTGTAGCCGTATTGGCAGGTGATTTTTATTACGAAAGTAGCCATGGCCTCAAACATACCTCTACTCAATTCAAACTTCCTATCAAATTTATTGAATGTGGCTCCTACGACGAGGCACTGGCCAAGGTGCAAAAAGGAGAAGCCGATGCTGGACTTGTAGCGGTATTGCACGGGGCGGCTAACGAGAAAAAATACAATGTACAGGGTACACCTATTGTTTTCCACCCGATCGAACTCCGGTTTGCTTTTACAAAAGGTACCAAAAAAACAGAAAGAATCAAGCGAATCATTGATGAAGAAATGGATCGAATGATTAATAATCGGAATTCGGTATATCATCAATCGGTCGCTCGGTGGTTAGGCAAAGAAGCCGGAGGACAATATTTCGTGTACCTCAAGTGGGGCTTAATTATCGCCGCAGGTATTGCTTTATTTTTTGTGGCCATTACGTTGATTTTGCGCCGTCAGGTAAACAAACGCACCGAACAACTCTATAAGAAAACCCTTGAGGTACAAGAATTGAATGAAAACCTGGAATACAAGGTAAAGGAAAGAACTGCGGAAGTATCACGACAAAAAGATGAGCTTGAAGGGCAAAAAGTAACACTTGAACGCATGAACAAAGAAATGCGTGATAGTATCAATTATGCTCGAAATATTCAGGAAGCTATGTTGCCCGAAGAAAACAACATGTCTTTGTTTTTGCGCAACAATTACTTCAAAGTATTTATGCCCAGAGATGTGGTAAGCGGTGATTTTCACTGGTTGGCTTACAAAGATGACAAAGTATTGCTGGCAGTAGCCGACTGTACGGGTCACGGGGTACCAGGCGCTTTTATGTCCATGTTAGGCAAGTCTTCACTGGACGCCATAGTCAACGAAAAACATATTTATCAGCCTGGAAGTATTCTTCAGGAGCTGCAAAATTCAATTTATCACTCACTGGGCACCAATGCTGCCGACGGAATGGATGTAGCCTTGTGTAGCTTTGATTTCAAGAATCGCAAAGTGATTTTTGCAGGTGCACAACGTCCTTTCTATTTTGTAAGAGGTGGAGAAGTGAATGTAGTAAAAGGAGATAAAAAACCCATTGGTGGTAGTGTAAAACACTATAAAGAAAAAAGAGAATACAAAGATCACGAAATCGATATGATTCCGGGCGACATGTTTTATATGACTTCTGATGGTTACCCTGATCAATTTGGTGGGCCAGAAGGCAGGAAGTTTACCACACGCCGTTTCAAGACAATGATTTCTGAGATTTATAATTTACCTATCCAGGAACAAGGAGAAAAAGTAACCAAGGCTTTTATAGATTGGAAAGGTGAAGAAAGGCAAATTGATGATATCTTGGTAATTGGCGTTAAAATGGAAGGAGAATAGCATTTTATTCTTATTCCTTGTTTGACTTCATCACAAAAAATCAAAACCCCAGACACCACGTCTGGGGTTTTCTATTTTTATCTCAATTTAATGGCAACTAGTTCCAGCTTATTTTCGGCTACATTACTGGCTGGAATCAGTACCTTATTACCCACTACCAACAAATCATCCCGACGATTGAATCTCACGTGTTGCCCTAAGGATACAGGTGGGTTCACTACTTGTCCATTTGCTCCAATCACCATCATATAAGTACCTTGGTACTTTGTTCTATATCCTTCTTTTCGTTCAGTTTCCCATACTAGTAGAACCTTATTATTGGGTAATTTGGCAGCCTTTAGATTACGCGCACTTGCTTTTGCCCTAGTACGATAACTCGTTAACCAAACTACACCTGTATTACGCTGTTTAGAAAATCGGCCTCCAAATGTATAAAAACCTCCTATCTCGCTCTTGCCCCTCGAGAGCACCAAATCATCGCTGACAAAGTTTCTTCGGGAAGAGGATTTTTCAAAATCTTTACGCACTTTGACAAAACCTACATTACGCGGATCGGGTGATTTGTATCCTGCCCGGCTATTATCCAGTGATTTACCAGTAGGTGATGGTTCTCCCGTAAAAAACACCAAATATCCGTCGTTTACCTCTATCAAGCCTCCTAATTTGCTATATGTCCCATTATCGTTAGACCATTTATAATATTTTTTGTCTTTGCTGCTTATTTCTGCGTACAAATCATATTTACGCCCAGCAGGAGAAACCGCACGGCTGCCATGTTGGGTCTTAAAAGTATACACTACCTGCGAACGCCGCCCAGTTTCATCAAATCGGTGTAAGTGCACTCCACGCGGATAATTATCGCCCAAATCAAGGGCTAAAAACTTTCCTTCCTGGTTAGTAGTAAGGTAATTATCAAACGAATGGCCAGAGGTTTGTCCCAAGTATTTCAATTGAGCCAAAGTGTTGGCATCAAATACTACCGCAATACCTCCCTGATGATTGAGGCCATCGCCTGATTTGTGCATAGTACGCGCAATCATCAAGGCTATTTTACCCTTACTCACCTTCAAAGTCGCCAAATGATATCCTTTGGAGTAGATGTTCAATCCTTTTTTAGCGGTATCGTAGTTTTTCATTTTGATAAACCTACCCGAAGCATTGGTTTTCGTCAATGCTAGTTTGGCATTTCCTTTAGTCCCCCAGCAAGTCAAATAATACAAATTGCCTTGGGCATCGTTGGTAACTGCCAATAATTCTGCCTTGGCTCGGTTGAGTAACCGTACGCTTTTTTGCCCTTTAAAATCAGCTTGAAAACGACTATAGTAAATTGCTTTACTTTTCTTGTCCTGCCAAACCATACTTACTTGATTAGAGACATTCTTTAACAAAAAATAAGCTCTTGGTCGGTTATACCTGTTATCAATACTATATAATTGAGCCTTTACGTCAAAACGATATTTATATACCTCACCTACCGGAGTAGATTTAATTTTAGCACCTTCAGCATTGGCTGATAACTGTTGAAAACTACTAATTTTTGTCTTACTAGGGACAAAAAAATAGACCTTGCTTCCTTTGATATTGCTCACTTTTAATGCCTTGATTTTGGTGGGTTTATTGGTAGTTATCTGGCTGGCCTCCACTGTCGCTACTTGATCTATCTTCCCATTTTGCAAACGATACACTATGTAGTTTTGCCTTTTAGGAAATTTGTAAGCAACGCAATGCCGTGAGGCCAGAAATTTTTGGGCTTTTTTGGTGGGTTCGTAGATTGTATATGCATCAAAACTGTTTTTACCTGCTTTTACCTTACCCTTCACTACCTTAAAATTATTGTGATTATAGCGTCCATCAGTATAGCAGGCATTCTGATAAAAAAGAGAGACCAATCCCAAACGCCCTATCATATCTTCTGGTTTTACTTTTCCGTCGTTGCCTCGTTCAGGTGTTTTTCCAGGCAACACTTTGGTTTCGTTTCCGGAGAAAGTAAACTTATTCAATCCAGCTTGCGCAAAGCCATCGCAGCTTATGGCGATCAATAACAATAGCCATAAGCGATGCTTAAAATAGTATTTCATAATTCGTAGTTTTTGTTTTTATCTTATTTATATGTCCTATTTAGGAAATTCAGGATGCTTTTTAATATTCTTTAACTGTCTTAGGTGTCGTTTAGTATGAGCAATTCCAATCAAAAGTAACTGATGTAAGTCTCTAGCATCTCCTTTTTTCAGTTCACTCAGGGGCTTGGAGCCAGCTCCCGTTCTAAAGGTAAAATGTTTTCTTAAATCTACTTTGGTTTCTTGTACGAACTTGGTGAGTTCTCCTCGAGCTGTAAAAAAGGCTTGAATAGCTAATATTTTATCACAAAAACGCCCTACTGGCTTGAGAAACCAACGGGCTTTACCTGGTTTGGGGCTTGTTGCATATTGCTGAAAAACACTGTCCATTCCCTGGGCAATAGAGATATATTGCAGTAAAGGTGGGGTATTGGCAATTGCGCTGATTTCACGATAATGTAACTCGTTTTGCAAAGTCAGATGCTCTACGATTTCAGCAATGTTCCAACGGGTACTATCCTCTCTAAATAGCCATTGTGCATTGTTTAACGCATCTATTTCATTACGAAGCTCTTGGGATGTGCTGTTTAGCTCTTGGATAATAAAATTGCGTTCTGCTTCAGTCCACAACCTTTCCTTTTGTGAGCTATCTTTGGTGCTTTGATTTTCCGGGTTTGGTGACGAACAACTCCAGATAAGCCCAGCAATGAAAACGAGTATATAAAGTTGTAATCGCATGTATATCAAAACTACAAGTGACGGGTTTTGATATAAATTAGGATTTTTAGTGGAAACAGTGAAAGATTTAAGAAAAAAAGCCCTCCAATTCTAAAAGAGGGCTTCATTTTTATTTCAAAGTAATATTTAACTCAACTTTAATGGCAATTCTCGCAAACGCTTACCCGTGAGCTTAAACACCGCATTGGCAATGGCCGCACCAATTGGGCCAAGTGGTGGCTCTCCTACCCCACTGGGTTTAGGGCCACTTTCCAAAATCACGGTATCGATTTCTTTGGGGGCATGTCGCATCAAAGCCATTTGGTAAGGGCCATAGATGATAGGGCCAATTTCGCCATCTTTTACCTCCATTTTTTCAAACATACTGGCACTCATGCCCATAATAATGGCTCCTTCACATTGGGCTTTAATGCTGTCTGGGTTTATGGCAATGCCTGGATCAATGGCACAAGTTACTTTATGCACTTTGATTTCATTATCCTCGATGCTTACTTCTGCTATTTGGGCTACTGGAGTATTGGCATCGGTAGACGCCGCAAAACCTTGGGCGCGACCTTTGGGCATTTTTTTACCCCAATTGGCCTTCTTAGCCGCTGCTTCCATCACTCCCTTGAGTTTTCTGCCTCGCTCATCGTCTTCGGTCATAGCCAAACGGAACTTTACAGGGTCTTGGCCTGCTTTTGTCGCTAATTCATCTATAAAGCTCTCTATTGCAAAGGTATTGGCCAACAAGCCTAAACTCCTCCACCAACTCGTCGCAAACGGAAGCTTTACCCGCCAGGAAGTGGTGCGGATGTTGGGTATTTTCTTGTACTGGATCATTCCACCTCGCCAAGCACCAAAATCGGCCCCTGCTACCAGCTTGATGTAACTCGGCATCAAAGGCGATCCAAAAGCCACATCACCACTAGACACATTGTGCTCTATGGCTTCAATTGTCCCTTGTTTGGTCAGCTTACCTTTCAATAAGTGTTCGGTAGGGGGACGAAAAGTGTCATTTTGAAATTCCTCTTTTCGGTCGTAGGTCATATGCACGGGTTTGCCTACTGCTTTGGAGAGCACTGCCGCAAACACTGCATGAGGAGAAAATAATCTTCGCCCAAAACCACCTCCCAGATAAGCAGCCTGTACTTCTACTTTGTCTTCGTCTAAACCTACTCGCTTGGCAATCATGTCTCGAGTCATTTTTACGACTTGGGTAGAAAGTTTGATAGTAGCTTTATCTTTCTCTACAAAAGCCACACAGCCATTCGGTTCTATTTGGGCGTGGGCACCGATGGGAGATTTGAAAGTAGCAGTAATAACCCCAGGCTCGTCATCATCTATGGCCGAGCCACTTTTCTGAATCAAAATAGGGTCGCCTTTGCCCACTTTGATCATATCTTCAATGTCTTTTTGCTGCCATACCTTATTGACCTTCCACTTTGCCTTGATGGCTTTTTTGGCATTGTGGGCCTCAGTATAAGATTTGGCCACCACCCCTACAAAATCTTTCTCCAATACTACTTTTACTACCCCAGGCATTTTTTCAGCCTTGCTAATATCGGCTCCTTCAAAAGTAACATCTAGTTTGTCGGGTCTTACTACAGCTCCATATAGCATCCCAGGCATACTTACGTCAATGCCAAACATAGGGTCTCCTATGACCTTCGGCTTCAGGTCTATTCTCGGAAGAGGTTTCCCAATGTATTTATATTCTCTGTTTGTTTTCAGTTTTACCTCATCAGGAACCTCCCACTTTTTAGTTTTTTGCACCACTTCACCATAGGTAATCTTTTTACCCTTTCCAGTAATTACTCCGTTACTGATACTTAAATCAGTGGCTGGTACTTGTAAAATGTTTGCCGCACTATTGCGCAACATTTCTCGCATTTGAGCAGCTAGCTCCCGTAATGGTTCCCATAAACCCGAAATAGAGTTACTACCACCAGTAGAAAATGAATCTACTGGGCGACCATTCGTAGTAGCATTGACTACTTGTATTGCCTTGAAGTCTACTTCTATTTCATCAGCCACTATTTGAGCCAAACCTGTAAATGTACCTTGCCCCATTTCTACCTTGGGCGAATGCAAAATCATTGAGTTGTCTGCTTTTACCTCAAACCAAAACTGAGGCTCTAGGTCATTGTCATATTCCAAATCAGCCTCATCTGCAAACTTTGCAATGCCACGACGAGCTGGAGCTACAGCAAACAGGCCTCCTCCCACGATCACGGCCATTCCAATAGAAGAGCGAATGAGGAATTTTCTTCTTGAGAATTTTCTTTTCTTTTTGGCATTCATGATTCGTTAGATTTAGCGTTTTCAGTTGTTGAGGTAGTTTTAAGGTTGGCCGATTTAATTTCGGCCGCACGATGAATGGCCTTGCGCATTCGGTAATAAGTGGCACAACGACACACATTTACAATATTATCGTCTATATCTTGATCGGTAGGATTTGGAATTTGCTCCAGCATGGCCGCAGTAGCCATGATAAATCCTGGCTGGCAATAGCCACATTGAGGAACCACTTCTTCCACCCAAGCTTGTTGTACTGGATGCAGTTTTTTGCCTTCCGAACTTGACAAACCTTCTATGGTGGTTACTTTTTTACCTTGGGCAAATTTTACAGCATAAGAACAAGAACGCACGGCAGTACCATCTACGTGAATGGTACAGGCGCCACAAGCTGCTTTGCCACAGCCAAACTTGGTACCCTTAAGGTTGAGAACGTCTCGGATAACCCAAAGTAGCGGTGTATCTCCATCTACCTCTACACTTTGGGGTTTATTATTGATAGTGAATGATATTTTCATAGGGAATATATGCTATCGCTTGGAAAGTTTACATTGATATATAGAATAGAATAAAGTGCTACTTCTCAGGAATCTTAGCACCATCTTCGGCCCATTTTTTCACCGCTTTTATAAAATCTTCGCGCGAAACTGGTGGCGCTTCTCTAGCTTTGCCGTCTGCGTTTACTCCTGGCTTCCAGGCCCAGGCTACTAAGGCATCTTCGGTAAGATGCTTTACAATTTCTTCTAAATCACGTCCTCCATTTTTTTCCTTATCCAATAAGTTTTTAGCGATTTCTACCCGAGTGAGCCCCTGCCAACCCATCGTTTTGGGAGCCAGTCCCCAGTGGGGAGCTCCTGGCACACCCGAATAATTATTATTTTCGCTTTGGTGACAAGTCTGGCATTGTAAGCCAGGTAAACCGTGATTTTCTTTGCCACGTTGTACACCAAAATTATGTACATGGCTATCCTCTCCCTGACGAGGACGATCATCTGATGGGTGGCAGTTCATACAACGCTTGTGCATAAGCACTTGCATCATTTTATCAAAGGGGGCATCGGCTTGTACCTGTTTTTTGGGCACTGGTATCTCTTCATGAGGGGCTGAATCAGCCACCAAGTTGAAGCCTACACTTACCCCAAAAATAAGTAAAGACAGTAAGGTCAAGTAAAAGGGCTTTGTTTTCATAATCGTTCCGGGTGATAATTTCATTGGTTTTGAAATAATATAAGAATAAATGACTGTCTAATCAATCATTTGTTGGCTTGTGTCTGTATTGAGGTTTCCTTATGTACGCTGGCTTGTACCTATTGGATTGATCCCAGCAACTACGTCTACTTCCAAACCTTGATATAAAGGTTCAAACTTTTTGACAAAGGAACTAACACAAATTCGGGTAGAGCAAACACTTTTTAGGGATTTATTTTGAATAGTGTTGAATTCACAGAATAAACATCGCCTTCATTACTCCCTTTTCTAAATAAATATAGCTTAATCAGCAATTCCTAGTTATATAGCTCAATCATCTTTTAGAAAGCGAGCCTCACTCTTGTCTTTATGGCACATTTGCGAAAATAAACACTTAATAACCAGCATATTACAGCAATTATTTAAACAAAAAAAGTTAATTAAATCAAGCTACCCAAATGCTTATGAGCCAGTCAATTTAATCCCTAAATTGAGTCCTCATGAGCAATTTATTTGACAAAATTCTAAAGGAAAATATCGAAGCAGTATTTCCAAGTTTGAGCAAAAAGTTACTAGGGATAGAGATTGTATCCAGCGAAGAACTCAAAGATAAGTTACAAAGAACTACAGAGCGGGAAGCCGATTTTTTGAGAAAAGTTGTTACCGCAAACAACGAAGAATTCATCATTCAATTGGAATTTCAAACAACTGATGATCTCAAAATGCTAGAACGAATGCGGGTGTATCATGCTTTGATCACCCAGCGATATCGGTTACCCATCAAACAATATGTCATTTATCTGGCCAAGAAAGCCCCAAAAATGCGTACACAATTGGATTGGTCAGAGATTTATACGGGTTATGAGCTTATTGATATGCAAAAGATCGCTTACCAGGATTTATTAAACTCTGATATTTTGGAAGAAGTAGTGTTGGCTGTTTTGGGCGATTTTCAAGGGGAAGGACAAATGGCAGTATTACAGCAAATATTAAGGCGTTTATCCAAACTAAGTGACTCCCCCAGTACGTTAAATAAGTATATTTATCACTTGGTCACATTTGCCAGACTGAGAAATTTAACCGAATTTACCGAAAAACAATTAGAAGATATGGGAATAGTATATGACATTGAGCAAGATGCTTTTTTTAAGAAAGGGGAACTAAAAGGAGAAAAAAAAGAGCGGATTCGAGTAGTTACCAATTTATTACAGACTCAAAAACTTACCTTAGAAGAAATCGCCGAAGTCTCAGGGTTGAGCCTGAAGGAAGTTCAAAAAATTCAGCAGGAAATGAAATAGCTCAAAAAAACAAAACCCTCCATTGTTCAAACAGAGGGTTCTTAATTTATATTTTATTAAAGAATTACACCTTTTGCGCCATACGCTTACGCTCGTGTTCGTTGAGGTAAATCTTACGCAAACGAACGCTTTCTGGGGTAATTTCTACATATTCATCTTTTTGGATGTACTCTAATGACTCTTCCAAAGAGAAAATTTTCTTAGGAGCAATTTTGGTGTTATCGTCTGAACCAGCCGCACGCATGTTGGTCAATTTCTTACCTTTCTGCACGTTCACCATCAAGTCATTGGCTCGAGAATGCTCTCCAATCACCTGGCCAGTATATACTACGTCACCAGGTTCTACAAAGAAAATTCCACGATCTTGTAGCTTGTCTAGTGCGTATCCAGTCACCATTCCATCTTCCATCGAGATCAATGAACCATTGATACGAGTCTCAATTTCTCCTTTTACTGGTTTGTACTCATCCAAACGGTGATTCATTACAGCTTCTCCAGCGGTGGCAGTCAATACATCGTTACGCAGACCAATCAAACCACGGGCTGGAATGCTAAACTCAAGGTGTTGCCACTGACCTTTGCTTTCCATGATCAACAACTCTCCTTTGCGCTTAGTAGCCAATTCAATGGCTTTTCCTGATACTTCCTGAGGCACATCAATGACCAAAGTCTCAAAAGGCTCGTGTTTCTTGCCATCTATTTCTTTGATTAATACCTGAGGCTGTCCTACCTGGAATTCGTATCCTTCACGGCGCATGGTCTCAATCAATACTGACAAGTGTAGAATACCTCGGCCATATACCAAAAACTTATCTTCACTATCAGTAGGTTGTATCTTAAGAGCCAGGTTTTTCTCGGTTTCTTTGTACAAACGGTCACGCAAGTGACGAGAAGTTACAAACTTACCCTCTTTCCCAAAAAATGGTGAGTTGTTGATGGTAAACAACATACTCATGGTGGGTTCGTCAATCGAGATACGTGGTAAAGGCTCTGGGTTTTCAAGGTCGGTCAATGTATCCCCAATGTCAAAACCTTCAATACCTGTTACTGCACAAATTTCGCCTGAGCTTACTTCTTTTACTTTGTTTTTACCTAAACCTTCAAATACGTGCAATTCTTTGATACGGACTTTCTTAGTCTCACCGTCATTTTTGCACAAAGACATAAACTCACCTTCTTTCAAAGTGCCTCGATATACTCTACCAATGGCAATTCGTCCTACATAAGCCGAAAAATCCAACGAAGTGATCTGCATCTGAGGGGTACCCTCGTTTTGTGGTGCAGGAGGAATAATGTCTACAATGGCTTGCAACAATGGCTCAATAGAATCGGTAGGTTTTTCCCATTGGGTATCCATCCAACCCATTTTGGCTGACCCATAAACGGTATGGAAGTCTAACTGTTCTTCGGTAGCATCCAGGCTAAACATTAGATCAAATACTGCTTCATGTACTTCGTCAGGACGACAGTTGAGTTTATCTACTTTGTTGACTACCACGATGGGTTTCAAACCTAAGCTAAGCGCCTTGCTCAATACAAAGCGAGTTTGAGGCATGGGGCCTTCAAAGGCATCTACCAACAATAATACACCATCGGCCATTTTCAGTACGCGCTCTACCTCTCCACCAAAGTCGGCGTGACCAGGGGTGTCGATGATATTAATTTTAGTGTCTTTGTAACGGACTGATACGTTTTTAGAAACAATGGTGATACCTCGTTCCCGTTCCAGGTCATTATTGTCCAGGATTAATTCGCCACTTTCCTGGTTTTCACGGAACAGTTTTGAGAAGTGAATGATTTTGTCTACCAACGTAGTTTTACCGTGGTCTACGTGGGCAATGATCGCAATATTTCTAATGTTTTGCATGATACTTTCGTAATAAAGTACAAAAGTAGAGAAAAGCAGGTTAGGAAAGAACAAATTAGTTAAGAAATCAAACAATCTTAATGTTGGCAGGCCTATTCGTCAAACTTTCTTAACAATGAATTGGGTTATGAGGCATTTATATCACCAAATTAAACAAATGCTTAATGAGTAAAATATAGAATATTATTGGGTTTTTTGAAAAAAATTAGGATTTAAGAAAAAACTAACATCTGAGAATAATTATATTACTTCAATACTAATTTACAATTTTATTGGATTCCCATCTCCTTTTTCACTTCTACCACGCTGTCACGATACATTCCTCGTGTACCCATCAAGTGGTTTTTTGCAAAGGTTCCTCTAATATCTTGTGGCAACTCGTTGTATTTTTTATAATAAGCCTTTACCTCTGCTAGTAATGCCTTTTTAAACGCTTCCACATGTTGAGTCCAATCTTTGTCCAACTTGAGTAATTGATCACCTACACGAATGGTATGATCAGCCTCTACTGAAAATTGGATATACAATGGCGTACGATTTGGGATACTCCCCATTGCTGTGGTGCCACAAATGAATACTCTTTTGGGCTGACATTGCGCAAAGATTCCTAAAAAGCAAATTATAATCAATAAGAAAGGGCTTTTCATACCATCAAGGGTTTGTTTTTATCTTTCAGACAAACCGCTGGCGAGAAAGGAGTAGCCTGGTAGGCTTTAAACTCAAAATAGTACTCGCCTCAAGTGGCACGATCGTTTTTTTGGATTTTAAATTTGAGGTCTGGAGATAGGTTATCAAGCCGATAGCGTGCGTTGCTAAAGAAAAAAGATGGTTTTTAAACACTATCAATTTTAGTTGATGAACAATGTAGTGATAAAAACCATCTCAGGTATGATTTACTCAAGCAACGGTTGCTTTCGTGATTGCGGCTTCAAACTGGGCTAGTTGCTCTAGAAATGTTACTTTTAGAGCAGGCTCTAAAATACCTTCCTCAGCAGAAAAGTTTTGATGAAAGCCAGGTAAAGAAAAAGCGGCTACTACATTAGCTCCTTTTTTGGGCCAATATGCTTGAAAAGCCTCAAATACCGTTTTAGCCCCTCTACCACCAGGTGAAGTTGCCAATAAAAACAGAGGCTTTTCTTCCCAGAGTTTGCCTTCTATTCTTGACCCCCAATCTATGATGTTCTTAAAAATAGTAGCATAACTACCATTGTGTTCAGCAAGTGACAATACAATGCCGTCGCTCTCTACAATTTGTTGTTTAAATTGGTTCGCCAACGCAGGTATGCCCTGTGACTTTTCCCGATCAATGCTATAGATAGGCATTTCGTAGTCATTCAAATCCAATAAGTTCGCTACTGCCCCTTGCACCTGATGCGCTACATAATTGGCTAATTTGCGATTGATAGAGTTTTGGCTACTACTTGCGCCAATGGTTAATAGTTTTTTTGGTGCGACTTCCATGGTGTTTGTTTCTTTCTTTTAATGAATGTATATACATTAATTGTATATACAAATATATAGAATTTTGATTTCATTTCAAAATACAATCACTCAATAGTAACTTTTGTTAGAGAAAGAAACAAATGAAGTTTTATAACATATAAATTATGTTAACTTATGTATGTAATCCTGGAATATCAACTTGATCTTTGCTTTTTTGGGTATCAGCGTTTCTATGACGTCCTCCAAAAAACTTCTTGAAAATATCTCCTTCCGATTCTTTGGCCGTTATGCTCTCTGGGGTAAACTTAAAGGTAGCTGTTTTGCTATTCAAGCTTGAGGTATAAGTACGCACATGTTCCTTAGAGAGTGCTTTATCAAAATACCCTGGCACATACTTATCCATCATTACTTGTAGCGCTTCAGTAGCTTCATCTATGTCTTCTACCAAAGAAATTTGCCCATAAGCTACTACACTAAAGTAAGCTACGCTCAAGTTGGCTGGCACTGCCGCAATGGTCGATCCATACTCTTCATCAATAGAAAAACAAGCTTTAGGATGTTCTGCCATTACTCGATTTTTTTTACCGGCATCAGAGCCATGGAAATAAAAGGCGCCATTATGCCAAACAAAAGCCATGGGAATGACATACGGAAACTCTCCATCATATAAACCTAATTGGGCTGTACGGGCTTTTTGTAAAAATAAATTCACTTTTTGCGCATCTTCTACAGCAGCTTTATAATATCTAATGGGTTCTTTTACTGTATTCATATGGGTAATTAATTGTTGATGTTTGATAAATAGTATTTTGAAAAGGTCTAAGCACGATTTTTCAAGTCGCTTGTTGTGGAAGTCACTGTATTTTGTGTCAACCACTCAGATCGTAAAATGCTCATTCGGTATACCGACCAAAAATTATTGTCTATTTTGTAGGCATCTCTGATGCGGCCTTCGATGATAAATCCAGCTTTTTGGTAACAAGCAATGGCTGGCTGATTGTAATCATACACGTTCAACTCTATTCGGTTAAGTTTCAATTCTACGAATCCAATGTCTACTAAAGTTTTGATCCATCGTGTGCCCAATCCTTTTCCTCTCTGGGCAGGGTTGATCAATATTTTGCATAAACGCGCCGACTGATTGGTTTCATCGATTAACCCAATTTCGCCATGGGCAACGGCTTCATCATCTACGATACCTTTGTAAATCAGGCGTTTATCGCCTCGTTCTTGATTTTTCTCAATCAATTGAGCCTTGGTAACAGGGTAATCATATACTGGACTGGCCCATTGTAAAAGTACTTGTCGTGACTCTATCCAAGGCAGCAAACGCTCATAATCCTGGTCAGTAAATAATTCTGCTTTCATGACAATGGTTTATTTAGTGAATCTATTAAAATAATTTATGCCATTATACTTCATCTCTCGCTGTTATGCTTCGTCAAAAAATAGAGCAAATAGCCCTGCTATTAGCCAATTTTTTAGACTCGCCTAACAGCAAGATATTTTGTAATATCGACTCAACTTATTTTAGCCGCTTCACTTAGTGTTCTATTGATGTTTGTTTTAACTCATTTTCATTTCTCAGCAAGTAGGCTCGTGGATGATGCTCCATCCCGATTTTTGGATAAAACTTGGCTGCTTTAGGTGCTGATAACAACACCACTACCACTTCTGGGTCAATGGCTAATTTAGTTTGACGAATAAGCTCGGTACCTATCCCTTGTTTTTGGTGGCTTAGCTTTACCGCCAAGTCTGACAGATAGGCTCGGTAAGCAAAGTCGGTAATGGATCTGGCTGCCCCTACCAATTGATCGTCTTCCCAAGCTGTCACCATCAAATTAGTATGCTGTACTATTCTTTTCATCCTGGCCTCGTCATCTATAGGGCGGCGCTCGCCAAGTGTAGAAGCCTTGAGCAGTTCTATAAACTGTTGATGATCAATGATATTTCCTACTTTATAAGTAATCATGGTCATATGTTTTTTGCAAATGTAAAACACAACTGTTACCTTTAAAAGATACAGATATACACTTTATGATAGATACAGATGTTGCTATTACTCAATCCTGACTCTCCTACTCCATTATTTGACCAGATTTATGGCTTTTTCAAACAAGCCATCATAGATGGCACCTTAAAATTCAACACTCAGTTGCCTTCTATTCGCCAGCTCGCCAAGTCGTTGGAAGTCAGCAATAATACTGTGATTGCCGCTTATCAGCAATTGACCGATGAGGGATATTTGATGAATGTTCCCCGTAAAGGATTGTTTGTGGCTAATCTGGATACTCAAGAGGTCAACCCACAAAAGAAGGGGCAAGAGCCTCCTCAATTTACCCCCCAGAAAACCGAGAAACCTAGAGCCGATTATGCCTTCAATCTCAATCAGGCCGGGATAGATGAGCACCATTTTCCGATCAAAGCCTGGCGTAAATGCATTAATTGGGCTTTGGATAAGCCCTTTTTGCAGTATGGAGTGTATTTTGGAGAACCCGTGCTTAAAAAAGCTTTGGCCAGCTATTTATTCAAATCGCGCGGGGTAAAAACTCAACCTGAACAAATTGTCATTGGGGCTGGTACTATCCAATTGATGTCACTATTGGCCACTTTATTCAAAAATAAGATGCCCGAAAAATCAAGCAAGCAAGTCGCTTTTGAAGAACCTGGTTATCAGGCTTCTCGTCAGGTTTGGTTAGACTATGGATATCAGGTACAACCTGTAGCGGTTGATCCACTAGAGGGCATTCGGTTAGATGCCCTGGAGCCACTCCATCCCGACTTGGTGTACCTAACTCCTTCGCATCATTTTCCATTGGGCGGGATTATGCCTGTAGCACACCGTTTGCAAATATTACAGTGGGCCAAAGAAAGAAATTGTTATTTAATAGAAGATGACTACGACAGTGAGTTTCGTTTCCGTGGCAAACCCATTCCGGCTTTACAAGCCCTTGATACCCACGAACGGGTCATTTATGCGGGCACTTTTTCTAAAGCTTTTCTTCCTTCTCTGCGCTTGGCTTATTTGGTATTGCCTCCTCACCTTTTGCCTCATTTAGAAGCACTTCAGCACTTGGGGCAAAGTACCTCGGTAAATATGCAGCGGGCTATGGCAATTTTTATGGAGGAAGGCTATTGGGATAAGCATCTTAGAAAAATGCGCAAAGTGTACAAACATAAATTCGAACAAGCCCTGACAAGCATTCAACAAATTATGGGTGATAAGGTAACCGTGACTACTCAAGCTTCGGGGCTTAGTCTATTGATCAAAGTGCATACAGATCTTTCGGAAGAAACACTGGTACAAAAAGCTCGAGAAGCAGATATATGGATGAAAGGAAAGAGTGATGCCTGGCTTGTACCTGACAATCTCCCCCAATACCCTCACATTGCTTTTGGGTTTGGCGCAACCCCCATTGATCAAATCGCCACGGTTGTCGAGAAACTGTATCAGGTATGGTTTGAAGATCATTCAGCTTAATTAGGAGTAATTTTACCTGTATATTTCAATCACTCAAAATTGTACTTTTAGCAATTTAACTATAACTTATTAAACCATTTCGGAATATAAGCACAACCTCATACTACTAGACATTTTTCGTTTGTGGAGACACAAACGAGGGCAATCGCGCCGTTGGCCATGTCCTCACGGCCAACTTTAGCCAAAATGTGTAGTAGTATGGCATAACCCAAAAAATCCTGGGTCTTTGAAAGACTTCACTAAACCCAAATAACTGTTTTTTTGGTAAATAAAAATAAAGTGCGCTTTTAACGTCTGCACCATCATAAGCTTAATTAATATCACACTATGCTATTAAGTTTCACATTACAACGAAGATATTTACATGCAGAGGGAACGTTATAACCAATATCAGGATCTATTACCAGGCTTATCACAAAAGCTGAAGTTTCTCTCGTTTTTGTGCTTTTTCTTATGGGCAATACCAGGGCAGAGTCAAAAGCCTAATTCTACCTTTCAATTCAAACAAGAAGGGTTGCTAAAAGTAACCAATTTTTTGCCCAATGAATACAAAGGACACGCTCAGAACTGGAGCATTAGCCAAGATAAAAGAGGAGTAATGTATATCGCCAACATCAATGGGGTATTGCAATACGACGGTCACGAATGGCGTTCTTTTCCCATCAAAGATTTTCAGGTAGCCCGCGATAAAAACGGACGTATATATACCCATTTGGGGTACCTTGAAGTAGATTCACTCAATCAAATTCAATATCATTCTTTCAAGCCTTTATTAGCAACTAAAGACTACTCTCTGACGAATTTTGCCACCCGTGAAATCGTAATTACCGACAAGTTTGTCGCTTTTCATAAAGTGGGTTCACTTATTCTATATCAAAATAATCAGCTAGAGGTCATTCCCTTATCTAATGATTTTATCCGCCCTATGTTTTCCATCAATCAGGAAATCTATATGGCTAAAAAAGGGACCGGTTTGATGAAGCTCACCGCACAGAAACAATGGAAGTTGGTGTTTGGCGGAGAAATCTTTGCTGATAAAAATATTACCTCGGCGGTTCCGTTTGGTCAAGATCAATGGCTACTCTCTACTTTTCAGAATGGCTTGTACTTGATGGATAGCACTGGTTTTAGGGCTTGGGATGTTCCTTCTAATAATTTTCTCAAAAGCAACCAGATCAATTGCAGTTTGGTGCTTTCAGATCGTTTGATAGCACTGGGTACTTTGCGTAACGGTGTAATGATTATTGATCATCAGGGAAACCTTGTACAGCATATCAACCAAAGCAATGGACTCAAAAGCAATTATGTGCGAGCGTTATTTTTGGATAAAGATAAAGCCTTGTGGCTGGCGCTTAATAACGGGATAGCACGGGTAGAAACTGATTCACCTTTTTCGCTTTGGAACCAAGAAGTAGGCCTGAAGGGATCGGTTAATTACATTGCCGCACTCCACCGCAACCGGTTTTATGTAGGTACATCTCAGGGTGTTTTTTATAGAAATTACCAAACACCCTCTATTCCTAATTCTTCTCGGGGACAATTCAAGCTCATCGCAAATACCAGCGGTTCAATCTATCATTTATTAACTACATCAAAAGGCATTCTCTGTGCCCATCGTAAGGGTGTTTTTTTAGTGCAAGATACTACTGCTCAAAAGCTTGTGACAACTCCCAGTATCGTATTTACGATGATACCCGCAAGTTTTGCTGGAAAAAAATACGCAGTTGCAGGTACTACTAAAGGAATGCTTTTGCTAGAAGAAACAGCGAGTGGCTGGCGCTATAAATTTCCCATACAAGGGCATCAGGTATATACTCGGCACCTTTATCAAGATGCTCAAGGCTACCTCTGGATTACCGCCGAAGAAGGAATTTATAGAATGAAGTTATCACCAACGCTGGATCGTATTGTAGAAAAAAAATTATACGCAATTCGTGAGGGTTTGCCTACTGAAAAAGAAAATCGGGTTTTTGGTCTTTTCAACCAACAACTCTTAGTTGGTACCACCCAAGGTGTATACATTTATGAAGCTGCCAAAGATCGTTTCACTCCTCACCCAATATTCACTACTCAATTAAAAATAAAAGATGTAGTACAGTGGATCAAAGCCGACAAACAAGGTGGTATTTGGTTGTGGACCAAGTCGGGAGTAATATACGCTAAACAAGAAGAAAACAATAACTTTACGCTGGAACGAAATCTGTTCAAACCTTATCGAGAACTCTTCTCTAATTATATTGCCCCACAGGTAATTCCTATTAACAAACAAAATATTTTATTTGCTACCCGAGATGGTGTAGTACATTACAATAGTTTACTGAAAACCGATTACCAAAAACCCTTTGAGGTGCTTATAAGAAAAGTAAGCATTGTAAAAGGGAAAGATTCTTTGTTTTTTGGCGGAAACTTTACCCAAGCAAGACCTGATGTATTCATTAGCGATCAACCCAATACCAAAATCCCCACCTTTCCTTACAAATTTAATCACCTGCGTTTTACCTGTTCAGCAGTTTATTATGCCAACGCTCCCCAAACTCAATATCAATATTTATTAGATGGATTTGAAAAAAAATGGTCAGACTGGACCACTACTACCAGCAAAGAATTTACAAACCTACCTGCTGGCAGTTATACCTTCAAAGTAAGAGCGCGTAATGTATACGGTACCCTTGGTAAAATAGCTATCTATCGCTTTACGATCAACCCTCCCTGGTACCAAACCAATTGGGCATATGGGGCATTTGGGTTACTCATCTGTTTATTGTTATGGGGTATTATTTATTTGAACACCTATCGCCTAAAACAGCACAAAAACCACCTGGAAACTGTAGTCAATGAACGAACTCAAGAAATTCGCCAACAAAATCACACGCTTGAAACCCAAAAAGAAGAGATATTAACCCAAGCCCAAAAACTGGAAGAACAAACCAATTATCTCAAGTCGGCCAATGATGAGATTGCTCACCAAAACATTGAATTAGAAAAACAGAAAGAAGAGATATTAACCCAAGCCCAAAATCTATCAAAACAAGCGGAGTATTTACGGTTTGCCAATCAGGAAATTGCTCAAAAAAATAGTGTGTTGGAGAAACAAAAAGAGGAAATCAATCAAGCCTATCAGAATATTCAACTGTTGAGTGAAATTGGTAAAAAAATCACCTCTACGTTTTCCAGCAGAGACATTAACCAGATTGTGTACGAAAGCATCCAGGATTTGATGGATGTAGCAGCATTTGGCATTGGCTATTACAAATCTAAAGACAATATTATAGACTATGGAGGATATTTTTATCAGGGGCAGGCTCCTATTCCTCCTACGGTAAGTATGGAAAGTAAAAACCATTTGGCAGTGTATTGCATAGAGCATCAAAAGGAAGTAGTTGTAGGCGATATTGCGACCGAATATACAAATTATGTTCCTACCCTGGCTGATTACAAAAAAGAGGATTTGTATAACTCAATGATTTATTTGCCACTCATTGTGAGAGATGAGATTATAGGGGTGCTCAGTATAAAAAGCCATAAAAAACACGCCTATAATCAAAACCAACTCAACATCCTGCGAAATTTATCTATTTACATAGCCATTGCTACTAAAAACGCTACCAGTTTTGCCATATTAGATTTGCAAAATCACCTGATTACGGATAGCATTGTATATGCCCAAAATATTCAACAAGCAATTCTGCCTACCCCCACTACTCTTAAGGAATGTTTAAACGAATACTTCTTAATTTATTGGCCTAAAGACATTGTATCAGGGGATTTTTATTGGTTGTTTGAACATACCATTCCGCAAACTCAAGAAACCTTTACTTTTATAGCAGTGATAGATTGTACAGGACACGGGGTACCAGGTGCTTTTATGTCGTTGATTGGGTATCAGATGTTGGATGAAATTGTCAAAGAAAAACAAGTACTGGAACCACACCTAATTTTGGAATGTCTGGATAAGTTAATTATTGATAGCCTTAAGCAAAAAGAGTCCGACAATACCGAGGGAATGGATGTATGTATGTGTCGCTTAAAAAAGCGCTCTGATGGACAAACAGAGGTACACTTTAGTGGCGCAAGAAGAGATTTGGTTTATGTTGAGCATAATATATTATCCAAAATCAAGGGAGACAGAACTTCTATTGGTGGATATTTTGAAGGAAATCACAAACGTTTTAAGAACCATGTAATCACCCTTGCTCCTGGTACTTTATTATATCTGAGCAGCGATGGCATGGCTGACATGCCCAATGCCAAGCGCCGCAGCTTTAGTTCAAGACGATTAGAAGAATTGCTAAAAACCAATGCGCCCTTGCCCTTGGTAAAACAAAAACAAGCGGTGATTAAGGCCATCAATACCCATCGTGGTAAACAAGAGCAACGCGATGATGTCACCTTGTTGGCTGTCAAGCTATAAGTCGGTTACAACCATTCATTGAACTTGTTTAAGGCTTCTTCAAATGATTCAAAAATGTCCTTTTAGGCACAGATTTCGTTGTAAAAATACTCATTTAGCACAGCTAAACTCCGCTTTTCACGCCTTACCTGCACCCAAAATTTCTAATTTTGTTCTCAAAGCAAAAACCCTAAACAAGTTCATTAATAAAATCCTAAACTGGTAGCTTTTCTCCAATTTGTAATGAAAATTCGTTTTATTGGTTATTCAATTGAACTTATTGATTACCAATGAAAAAACTTTTATTATTCCTCCTAATTTTTACCACTGGGCAATTCACACAGGCACAAACTCAAGAAGTGTATTTTGCTAGTTTCCCTACCCTTACTCCCGATGGTCAAACCGTGATCTTTAGCTATGAAGGCGACTTATGGAAAATCAACCTCAACTTAAAAGAACAAGCCGCTACCCGCATTACCGCCATGCGAGGGCTGGAAACTCGCGCCAAAGTATCGCCCGATGGCAAGTGGCTGGCTTTCTCGGCGGGGCAGTACGGCAATACCGATATTTTTCTGATGCCTTTGGCAGGAGGCGAAGTAAAACAACTCACTTTTCATGAAGGCTTTGATCACGTAGAGTCCTGGTCGTGGGATTCTAAGTGGATTTACTTCAGTTCTAATCGTTTTAATCGCTACAGTGGCTACAAAGTATCGCTGGAGGGTGGCACTCCCCAGCGTGTATTCAAGCATTACTTTCATACTGTACACCATCTGTTTGAGCACCCCACTACGGATGAATTATTTTTTAATGAAGGTTGGGAAAGTAAAACTTTTGCTAATCGTAAACGCTATAAAGGAGCCTTTAACCCTGACATTCAGTCTTATAACCTGAAAACCAAGGCTTATAAAAAATATACAACTTATCGCGGCAAAGACCTATGGGCAAGCCTGGATCGTAAGGGCAACATTTATTTTGCATCGGACCAAGCCAATGGAGAATACAACTTGTACACGTTTAAAAATGGCCAAAAAACGGCTTTGACTCAATTTGACCGGGCCATTAAAAGGCCTTTTGTAAGTGCCAATGGAGAAAGTGTAATTTTTGAGAAGGATTACCAACTTTTTATTTACAATGTGTCTACTAGTAAATCCATTAAATTAAATATTCAGGTATTTAAAAATAACATCCTCAAAAAAGACATCACCTTTCGCACCGCAGGATTTATTCGGGCCTTTGATGTAGCCCCCGATGGCAAGAAACTCGCCTTTGTGGTTCGGGGAGAAATATTTGTATCAGACATCAAAGGGAAGTTTATCCGACAGATCAAGACCAAACCCGACGATCGGGTAGTGGAAGTACACTGGATGGCAGATAGTAAAATGTTACTTTTTAGCCAAACCGTGGGAGGTTATCTCAATTGGTTTACCATTGCCGCCAATGGCCAAGGAAAAGAAAAGCAAATTACTGTAGATAAACAAAACAACCGCTTACTCAGCTTTAACAGTGATCGTAGTCAGGCGGTATATTTGAGCGGGCGCAATGAGGTAAGGGTGATGACCATGAAAACATTCAAAAACGAGACAGTGGCCAGAGATGAGTTGTGGGGTTTTCAAAACGATCTGCCCAGCTTTTCGCCTGATGACCAATATGTTACTTATACGGCTTATCGCAATTTTGAACGAGACATTTTCTTGTATCACCTTAAAGACAAAAAGCTGACTCAATTGACTAAAACGGGTATTTCAGAGGTTTCTCCTCGTTGGTCGCCCGATGGCAAATACTTGTATTTTATTTCTAATCGAACCCGCCCTTTTTATCCCTATGGTATTCGCAATGGTACCCATGTGTATCGTTTGGCCCTGGATAAATTTGAGCGCCCGTTTAGATCTGAAAAATTTGATGAGCTTTTTGAAAAGAGGAAGAAAAGGAAAAAAAAGGCCCAAGAAGACGATAAAAAAGATGGTGAAAAAGAATCTAAGAAGCAAAAAAGAAAACGCAGGAAAAAGCTTAAGGTAACCATTAACTTTACAGACCTGTGGTCGCGTCTGGAATTGGTAGGCCCCAGCACTGGAGCACAAAGCAGTGTATTTGTAACCAAGCAAGGAAAGAAAACCAAGGTGTTGTACACCTCTAATCATGAGCGGGGCACGACTTACTATATTTGGCAAACGGTTTATGAACCCTTCAAACGCGCTCAAACAACTAAATTGAAAGGAAGTAGAGCCAACAGCCTGCAAACAATGCGCAAGGTAAAGGGTAAGTTATATTTGCTGTCTTTTGGGAGGATTTATGAGGTAGGTAGTCGCTTAAAAAACATCAGTTTGCCCCATACTTTTCAGAAAAGCTTCGCTATCGAGTTTAAGCAAATGTTTTATGAGCTTTGGGCCAATTTGGAAGAAAACTTTTATAATGAAAACTTCCACGGCATAGACTGGCAGGCAATGAAAAAAAAATATGAGCAGTATTTGCCTAAAGTCAACAATCGCGCTGACCTGCGCACCTTGCTCAATGACATGCTCGGGGAACTCAACTCTTCACATATGGGCTTTCGCTCTTTTGGCATTGAAGAATTCGTATTTTATGAGAGTCGTACCACTGCTACTGGGCTTCTATTTGACCAAGAAAATCCTTATAAAATCGTAAGTATTGTCAAAAGAAGTCCAGCTGATGTTACCGGCAAAGACATTCGCCCAGGGGATATATTAATTGCAGTAAATGGAGAAAAAGTAGACCCTACCCAAAACCGGGAAAAATATTTTACTAAATCAAGTCGGGATCGAGAACTCCTGCTCACTTTGAAACGAGGCAACAAAGAGCGACAAGTGCGCTTGCACGGTACTTCGTCGGGGCGTATCCGCAGTTTATTATACAGCGAATGGGAAGATCGCTGCAAAGCCATTGTGGATAGTGTAAGCAAGCAACAGATTGCTTATGTGCACATGCGTAATATGACGGGGGGGCAGCTTCAAAAATTCTTACAGTATATGACTGCGGAGGCTTATAGCAAAAAAGGAATAATTCTGGACTTGCGCTACAATACAGGGGGCAACGTACACGACAATGTGTTGCAGTTTTTGTCACAAAAGCCTTACATCAAATGGAAGTATCGGGAAGGTGCTTACACCATTCAGCCCAACTTTTCTCCCGCAGCCAAACCCATTGTCCTCTTAATTAACGAACAATCTTTGAGTGATGCCGAAATGACTGCTGCGGGTTTTAAACAATTAAAGCTGGGCAAAATCATTGGTACTGAAACTTATCGTTGGATTATTTTCACTTCTGGTAAAACCTTGGTGGATGGTTCATTTTATCGTTTGCCTTCTTGGGGTTGTTATACTTTGGCTGGCCAAAACCTGGAAAAAGAAGGTGTGAAACCCGATATTTTTGTCCGCAATACCTTTAAGGATAGAGTAGATAATAAAGACCCACAACTACTGCGGGCCATACAAGAAATACAAAAACAACTCAAATAATGGAAAATAATACAGTGATCAATGGACTATTGGGAGTAGCTTTGGGCGATGCTCTGGGAGTGCCCTTTGAGTTTAAAAAAAGTTACACAATGAAAGTTGACCCAGCCACCGATATGGTAGGCTACGGTACTTATAATTTACCTGCGGGTACCTGGTCAGACGATACTTCGCTTACCCTTTGCTTAGCCGAATCTTTGGTAAAGGGCTATGACTTGGTAGATATAGGTAAAAAGTTTATGGCTTGGCGTTATGATAGCTATTGGACTGCTCGAGGTAAGTTGTTTGATATTGGTACTACTACCCGAAAAGCAATCACTCGATTAAACAATTTGTTGGAGGATGACCAAATAGCGGCCTTTGGACAACAAAAAGGTTTAGGTGATGATCGGGAAAACGGCAATGGTTCTTTGATGCGTATTTTACCTTTAGTATTTTACATCAAGGGCAAGCCTATACAAGAACAGTTTGACATCGTTTGGGAGGTATCGGCCTTGACTCATAGACATATTCGTGCCGCCATGAGCTGTATGATTTATTTGCGGTTGGCCGAGCACTTACTGAATGGAGAAGAAAAAATAGTCGCATACACCCATATGCAAGCCGATATACTGGCTTTGTGGAATGCAATGAATTTTGCCGAAGGCGAACAAGTGCATTTTGCCCGATGCATAGCTCAAGATATAAGAAATGTGGCTCGAGAAGATTTAAAATCGGGTGGATATGTAATAGAAGCCCTTGAGGCCAGTTTGTGGTGTTTTTTGCAAGAGCAAAGTTATGCCAAAGCAGTGCTTTCGGTGATTAACCTGGGACACGATACCGATACTACTGGTGCCATTACGGGCGGATTAGCGGGGCTTTATTATGGCATGCACGAAGTACCTGAACACTGGCATCAGCTACTGGCCCGTAGAGATGATATTGTAGCCTTGGCTAATCAATTACACAAGAAGTATTTTTAGAAAATAATCAACCATTTACCACTAATCATTGAAAAAATGGCTTATAACGAACTATTAGGAGATCGCATTAGACAGGTTTTGCAGCAAAAGCAGGTCTCTTTTGAAGAAAAGCATATGTTTGGCGGCCTTTGCTTTATGGTAGATCATAAAATGTGCTTGGGCATTGTAAAGGAAGACTTAATGGCACGTATTGGCCCTGACGCATTCGAGGAAGCGCTCAAACAACAAGGAGTACGAGACATGGATTTTGCGGGCAGACCTATGAAGGGGTATGTATTTGTGGAGCCTGAAGCTATAGATATGGACGCTCAGTTAGAGCATTGGGTACAACTATGCCTGGATTTCAACCCACTGGCCAAAGCTTCCAAGAAGAAAAAAAAGAAAGTTTCTACGACCAAGAAATAGTGAGTAATTAGCAAATCTAAAAATTACAATAATGAAAACAACGTACCGCATTTTTGCTTTAGCTTTTGTACTAATGGTCACCCTGGCAAGCTGTGGTGGCAAAAAAGCCAATTCGGGAAATAACAAGGATTCTTCTTCCAGCACCACTTCGGGTAGCAATGAGGCCGAAGGATCCAGTGAATCGCTACAATCCGGAGATCAATCTGAGGGAAGTAGCGTAGGCGATCCAAAAATAGCGGAGGTAATCCAAACGTATTGTGATCACTTTTCTAGCTTTAAATACAAAGACGTTCAATCATTGTTTGCCAATGATGTAAAACAATACATTGGACTAAAAAACACCACAGGAGCGGCCATTGCCAAAGAAGCCAATCGCTTTTTGTCTAGCAAAAGGTTTGTATCTTATTCACCAGATTTAGACGAACTACAAGTAAAGGGCAAAACCGCCACGGTACCCATCAATATTGAGTGGGCAGGATACGAGACAAGGGTCTCCACCCAAATAGAATTCAACGATGCTTATAAGATTGTATCTTTTAAAGAGGTAAAGGTGCTTTCGCAGAAATATGACAATCTGAAAACCTCGCGAAAAAAAATAGTAGAGACTTATCAAGGCTGTGATCATACCAATAAAAAACAGGGCTGTACTTATTATCTGGCTGATTATCAAATAGTAGAAACGGCACCCAACAATGCCATTAAAGAAGCGATCAATCGCTATGTCTATAAAGCGTTGGACGTTACTGAGCCTTCCGTGGCTGGCGTTAGACAAGCCGCCAAAAGTTTCATTGGTTCTTTTGACGAAATACGCAAAAGTGGTTCAGCGATGTCAGATTTTATGAATGACAGCTATGGCACCATTCGCAACATGGGTAAATATGTGATCGTAAATGTCGCTAATTCGGGTTATAGTGGAGGAGCACACGGCTATGACGCTATTTCGGTGGCAAACTTTGATATAAACACTGGAAAAAAGCTGGCACTTACCGACTTAATCACTTCTGAGGCAGCGTTGAAAAAAATAGCCACGAAGATTTTCCGTAAACTCAATCAAATTCCTGATGATAAAACCATCAACCAATATGGTTACTCCATAGATGACAACGAAAAGCTCGTATTTGCTCAAAGCTTTGCCCTCAAAAAAAATCAGATTGAGTTTTACTATGGCCGCTACGAAGCTGGTCCTTACGTAATGCCTCCACCTATGTTAAACATCAAATACAGTGAGATAAAAGACCTCATCAAAAAAGATGGTGTTTTAGGCGATAAAGTAAAATAATGGTAGAACGCCCGGTGTATGCCGGGTTTTTATCCTTCCATATCCAATTCCCATTCCGTATTTTCCTCTTCTATAGTTTCTACATACACCTCTATTTCACATTCAGGGAAGTATTGTCGAAACCAATCCTGATCCAACGCCATTGTCTGTCTCCCCATATAATAGCGTATTCCCCATACAGTTTTCTCACTTTCAGAAAGATAAATTTTTGGAATGTATAACTTCTTCAAAGCAGGCAATTGTTGCAAGAGTAGAGGCAGTTCATTCAAATGGGCAAAAGGCAAATATAGCACTTGTAAGGATTGTAATTGAGGCAACCAATGAGGCAAACTGGCAAGTTGTTCAGGGCTACCCAACAAGGTCCTTCCCAAATCAAGATAACGTAATTTTGTCAATGTAGCTAAACTCGCTGGCCAAGCCGTCATCCGTACAAAAGCATCTTCTGGATCGCGATATTCATCCGATTCGTAGTCCTTACTTGTACGAGTCCCGTGTAAAATCAACGTCTTAAGGTCTGAAAAACAATCAAAATTATCTGGGAAGGTTTCAAAGGTGGTATCGGTCAAGTCCATTTCCTGCAAATTCAAAGTTCCCCAGACATTGGGCAACTGTAATAAATAAGTATCACGATGAACCAAGCAACCGGACTCGTTTTCTTTCTGTAACAACGCCAATACTTTTTCTTGAGGCGCATAATTACAAAAATACATCCACCCTACTTTGCTTATAGGTATTTCACCAATGTATTCATAAGCAATGGGAGAATCCATCATTACCTCAGTAAGGCTAATAATATCTACATGGGGCACATCCTGAGTACTTTTGGCTAAGTCGTTTAAATATGCCTCAAAATTGATATCCCGGCAAAAATCATTGCCCCCATAATGTTCCCAAGGACCAATAAAAGAAGCAAAATCTCCGTCAAACGATTCCAGTCCAGCAGGAGTATGTCCTGTTACTTCCTCAAATATTTCCTGTACTTGCGCCCGTAATTCCCAAAACTGAGTTTGGGTCAGTTCCGTAAGCGCTGGTAAATGAAAAAAATGCAAATACAATAGTTCATTGGCTACCTCGTATGGCTGGGGCATTTGGTTTTCTTGGCTACTTTCGGCAGTACGCAACATCTGTAATGCCAACTCAATATTAGCTATGTCGGTACTGAGCATTAAGTTTTTCAGTTTAGTCACCAAAGGGTTCATAATTACGTGTAATTTGTCAGGTAAAATCGTCGTCTAAATGTATCCAATATTTTAGATAATCTATCCACGACTTCCCTATTTTTATTCTAAAGTAAAACTACCCTAAATATATACAAAAACCCTGGCTAAGCTATTTAACCAGGGTTTGTTATACGCTATTTCGTATTTACTGTATGATATTTCGTAACCTATTTTTTTCGCTTTTCTTTTTTACTTTAAGAACTCGTATGTAATAATTTTTTTCTTTTTGGTCATAATTGCCAATAGATACTTTCCCTTTGGTAGGATTTGTAAATCCATTTCCAGATTGGTTTTTCCTGAACGGCTCGTATAAGATTGCTGAGGGATCCCCGCTTCGTTCTTAATTTTCACACTATAAATACGATCTTGGGTATTGTTCATATTGATAGATACTCGCTTACCCTTAGAGTGAATTTGGGTAGTAATCTGTGCATCCTTTAAAGCCTCTTTAGAGCTCAAAGAATTCAATTGAAACTCAGTATTTGATTGAGCCTGAGTAGTAAAGCCAACAATTGCAAAAGCGAAGGTGAGTACGAGCGGCAAAAACTTTTTCATAATACAAATTTGTTTGAGTGCAGGACTGTTCTACTATTAAAAAGTAACAATTTACCTGTTTGTACTATGCTTTCTACAAAAAGTTATATCGCCCATGTAAGCTTAGCGATCTATCAACGAAATCCCGTTTAGATCGGTAGTCAAATACTCTGTCATGACGTCAAAAAAGGGCAACATATTGAGCAATCCTTCCGCTACTTTTTTTACGAAGTTTCGTGAAAGCACTTCCTTATCAGTAAAAGAATGCTTAACCAAAAACTGTTTATACCGGATTAAATCAATGTTTTCATTATCTTTTTTAAAACCTTTTGGAGCCGTTTTTACCTGCTCCCCCATCATTTCTCCAAAGTAGCTCTTAAACGCATCACTTTCCAACACATTTCTCAATGGGTCTGCATCGGCATCCAGGTGCTGTCTCAATAAGAGCAAATCCTCAGAGTTTGGTCCAAAAAAGCCTCCCATAACAAACGAATTTCCGGGTTGTACCTGAAAGTGGTACCCTCCTCTCCTATCGGCTCCTAAACGATTCAAAAAACCTCCCCAATAAACTTTGTAAGGTTCCTTGTTTTTCGAAAACCGCACATCCCGATAAATACGGTAAATGCTTTTTTTACCCGATTCATTTTCCACCATGTCTCCTTCATTCATCAATGGTATCAATGCATCGGCAAATGTCAACATTTCTTGCCTGGAAGCCTCATATGCCTCCTTGTGTTGATTGAACCATTCCCGATTATTATTCGCATCCAAATCTGATAAGAAATCAAAAGTTTGTTGGGTAATTTGTGACATATTTTTGATGGTTAACTTTCTGGATTTAAACATACACATATTCCCTGAAAGTTCGCAATCTGTGCTAAAATCTAACCACCTATATCAATTGAATCCCCATCAACAACATATCATCTCGCTGTTCGGTATTGTGCATATACCTATCCATCATTTCATTCAGTTGTTGGTATTGTTCATCTATAGGTCGCTGGTGATTCTGCAACAACCATTTTTTTAATTTCTCAGAAGTAAAGCTTCTTCTTATGTGATTATTTTGATCAGCTATACCATCTGTGCTGAGGTATAGCAGAGTGCTTTTAGGAAAGCTTAATAGATGATTGGTAAACTCCACCGGACGACCGTAGTTTCCTCCAATAGAAAAGCGATCGTTGGCCGTTTCACATATTTTGGGCTTCTCAGTGTTGGGTAATACATAGTATAATGATATTTTAGCTCCCGCAAACTGTACTTTATAAGTTGTATTATCACGCTGTTTGATAGCTATTAAGCCCATATCCAATCCAAAATTGTCGCGTTCGTCAGGTACTCGAAGTGCTTTTCTGATCTCAAGATGCAATTGAAATAAAATATTGGCAGGAATCACTTTGTTTTTCTCCCTCAACACCTTATCCAGTAATGTATTAGCAATCAGAGACATAAACGCTCCTGGTACCCCGTGCCCAGTACAATCCAATATTCCTATGTATACCGTATCTCTGGCTTGTTGTACCCAATAAAAATCTCCTGAAACCACATCTTTTGGACGATAAAACACAAAATAACTTTTAAGAAGGCGATCTAACTTTTGTCGCTGTGGTAACAACGCATTTTGAATGGCAAATGCCGCTCTAATACTACTTTGCACTTGTTGATTTCGGCTTTCCAGTACTTTGCTTTTTTTATCTATGGCGTCTCTTTGACTAATAATTTTTTCCTGCTTTTCCTTGAGCAGTTTATTGTTTCTTTGTTTGATGCGATTGTTTCTATACAACACCAATGCAATGATGGCTATTATCAAAACCACCAATGTAATAATCACATTCCAGGCATTTTGTAAGGCATTTTTGTTTTTGAGACTCTCAATCTCGTTACGTTGCTCTCTAAACCTGTAAGCCATCTCTACCTTTTCAAGCTTGTTTTGGGTTTGCCTTCTCAATATAGAGTCTTTTACATCAAGGTATAGTCGTAAATACTGGTTCGCCAATTCAAACTTTTTCGTTTTTTGAAACACCATTGCCAAACCACGATACACCCTTTCTTTAATGTCGTACAAGCCTTGTTTTTTGCACATGCGCAAGGTACTATCATACATGTTTTTTGCTTTGGAATACCACCCCTGCTTCAAATATATACCTCCTAAAGAATTCATAACGTTGACCAGGCTTCCCCACTCCCTTTGTTGCCAGCTCAATTTTTGATCAATCAAATACCTTCGCTCTGCCTCTTTATAATCCCCTGTTAATTCATACACTTCTCCTATGTTGCCATTCATAATCCCAATCCAGGCCGAATCCTTTTTTTTAACAGCCAAAGCCAAAGCCTGGTCATAATTCTTCAATGCCTGATCGTACACTTGTCTGTTTTTAAAAATAAGTCCCAGGGTATTCCAAGAATTAATAATCAAGCGATGTTCAGAAAAATCATCTCCCAAAGCCACTAGTTCACGAAAACCTTTCAAAGCCTTGTCATAATCTCCATCGTGATAATGTCTTAAAGAAATACTATTGGTAGCATAAGCCAACAAAGTTTTAGTTCCATACTTCTTGAATATTTCCTGGGCTTTCAGATAGTTCAATAAGGCCTCATTGTTCTGATATTTGGTTTGGTAAAGCTCGCCTACCTCAAGATAATGCTTCCCTTCATCTATTTTTAGGTCATGTGCCTGAGCTATCTCTTTTGCTTTATCAAAATAACGCATTGCTTGTTCAAACTTCCCCTTATCTCGGTAGAGCTTACCCACTAATAAATTCATACTAGAACACCTCCAGGGCAGCTCACATTTATCCATCAAACTGATGAGTTTATCAAGGTGAATCATACATAAGGAATCGTTCAATATTTGTAATGCAAACCTATAATCAAGCATTACTTTTTCTGCCTTGTGTTGATCATCTATCATCAATATGGTTTGATGAAAATTTTCAATTATAGGATTGACATAATTATCCTGAGTAAATGCCCGCTTTGATATACAAGCACAAAGACAAAATGCTAACAAAGTCTTGTAAATAAAATACATGAGAGCTTAATTCTTTCTAGTGCCTTACTATTGATTAATCACTGGATTATGAAGAAATTGAAGTTTTTTATTAGTCTTGGAATTGATACAAACAAAAAATCATACTTGCTTAAGATAAAACAAGTATGATTAACTCTCAAAAAATATGGTAGACTTCTCTGTATCTTAAGCCAATGCTGCTGCTGCTTCTTTTGCTTTTTCTACAGTTTCCACAATCTTTCCAGTATTCGCAATAAAAATATCACGCGTTACCAGTGTTTCTTTCAATTGGCATAAATTCTCCAAACGAACCGTACCAATTACATAATTGAAATTCGTTCCCTGGTATTTTTCACTGATGTTGATAAAATCAAACAGCTCAAAATCGGCTTCCTCATGATAACGCAAATAAATTTCTTGCACCTGTTGTTGGCTCACTTTAAAAGGCTTCGCAATGGTGCTGTCTTGCGCATAAGCTTTTCGGTATTCGTACTTGTAGCCGTAGCGATTGGCCGAAATATCAGATAACACTGCCGAGCCAGTAGGGTGTCCTCCCGCACCTTTACCTGTAAACACCTGTTTACTGGAAAAGGCCGCTTCTACAATAGCGGCATTGTACTCATTTTCAACGTGATACAGGTAATGATCCTTTCCAACAAAATGCGGCATCACCGAAAGACTTACCTCATCTTCGCTAATGCGTTGCACATTGGCCAATAATTTTAGTTTGTATCCTTTTTCTAGGGCAAACTGAATATCGTGCGGCGATAATCCTTGAATACCATAGTTAAAAATTTCGGTTGGTTTTACGACTACCCCATAGGCATGCAAAGCCACAAGACAAAGCTTGTACAATGGATCAAACCCACCTACATCGAGGGTAGGATCAGTTTCGGCAAACCCTAAATCCTGGGCTTGCTTCAAGGCGGTTTGGTAAGATAAATTTTCTTGAATGACTTTCGTCAAAATATAGTTAGAGGAACCATTGAATATCCCCGACACGGCATACAGCAACTCATTGTCATAGTATTCTTCCAGCGTTCTTATAATTGGTATACTCCCACACACGGCCCCTTCATACAGCAAAGAAGCACCATATTGCTTTTGCAAGTCAAGCAATTCGGCCAAATGCTCTGCCACCATTTTTTTATTGGCAGTCACTACATTTTTCCCGCTTCGCAATGCTTTAGTTACAATTTCGTAGGCTTCATCTGCATTATCGATCAGCTCTACTACTAGGTTAATGCTTTCGTCTTCAAGAATATCGCTTGAGTCAAAGGTGAAATATTCAGCAGGCAAAGACCGTTTTTTCTCACGGTTCTTTACACAAATTTTTACTATTTCTGCTTTAAAATCGGTTTTCTCCAAGATATCATAAAGTCCCTGCCCCACACAGCCAAAACCAAACAATC
>DMXI01000106.1 GCA_003483885.1 Microscillaceae bacterium | reverse complement strand
CTTTTTGTAAAATACACATTTTCTGAAAATAAAGAATAATGTACTGTACGACGCAAAGTTAAATATTACTTTTAATTATGCAAGCTTTGTTTTCATCTTTTTATATGGCTGTAAGTTCCCCGCAAACAGGCTCTATAAGCCTTTTTTTGAACTCTTTAGAGGGTATTTTTTTGCCCAATAAGTACATCATTTTTGTGATGCCAGCCTCAAGAGTTAAGTCACTTCCACCCAATACTCCAATGTCTAATAATTGGGCGCTGGTGGCATATCTTCCCTGCATGACTTGTCCTCCAATACATTGAGATATATTTAAAATATAAATACCCCTATCGATGGCTTGTTTTAGCAAATCAATAAACCAATTTTGAGTGGGTGCATTACCCGATCCATAGGTCTCAATTACTACTCCCTGGAGGTTTTCAATTTGTAAAATACTTTGCACAACTGATTTTGACACACCAGGGAACATTTTCAAAATAGCTACATTGGATTCCATCACGGGGTGTACTTGCAAGTCTGTGCCAGTTGTATGTGATAGAATTGCTTTGTGATTGTACTCTATATGGGTACCAATGGTAGCCAGGGATGGATAATTTTCAGAATGAAAGGCATCAAAGTGGGCACTTTCCAGTTTTTTGGCCCGATTCCCTCTCAACAATAAATCGTGAAAGCAAATCGTCACCTCAGGCACTAGCGGCACTCCGTTTTTTTTGGCAGCCGCAATTTCAATAGAAGTCAACAGGTTTGTACGGGCATCACTTCGAACTGCTCCAATAGGCAATTGTGCTCCGGTAAATACCACAGGTTTATTAATACCTTCTAACAAAAAACTCAGCGCAGATGCACTAAAAGCCATCGTATCGGTACCATGCAAAACGACAAAGCCATCGTACTTTTGATAATTATCCTGAATGATATGGGCAATTTGTATCCAATGTTGGGGAGTGATATCAGAGGAGTCAATCAATGGCTCTAATGAATATAAAGTGAGTTGCATAGCAAAATGTCGCAACTCTGGTATTTTTTCCAAAATTTGTTCAAAATCGAATGGTACAAGTCCTCCATGCTTACTACTATATACCATACCCAATGTTCCACCTGTGTAAATAATTAATATAGATTGCTCTGGTGGATTAGGAGTAGCCGTATCGATCTGTATTATTTTCATTCAACCAACTTCCTTTATGTAACGTTTTTTACTCTTTTTGTTATGCCTTAGTTTGACTTCTCAGGTGAGGCGTTGGATTTGTCTTTATCAAATGGATTTTCGTTGATATAATGTTTAATTACCAACTCACTTTTTAAAGTATCCAAACGGAGGTTTTTCATAAAGTATTGAAAAATCACCTGCTCATCGGCTTTACTGCGTTTTGCCTCTTCACCATCTTCTGGGGAGTTCCAAAAAATCGTTACGGTAGTTAAACTCCGTTGTGGTTTAGAGTCTGGCTTTTCGGTAGAAGTTTTGGTTTTCCCTTTTTTAGTCTGAGTCGTTTTTACGGTATCTCTTGCTTTCGGCTTGATATAACTAATTTTTGGAAAAAACTCACTCCAGGTTAAACGATAACTTGGTTGTCGAGTAGTTGTGTCTTGCAACATTGCTATAGCTGCTTGAGCCGAATCCAGGCGGGTAATAGTAGGAAACACATCGTCCCACTGTAGCCTAAAATGCCTCAGGTTTTTGAACTCTACCGAGCTACGTTGCACAATATTCGCAGTATTTTTCTGATTATTAATGAATAAAAATTCTGGTAATGGGCTGATAATCACACTATCTACCAGAGGGTAGAAAATATTTAATTCACCTGATAAATCAGTTAAGAAGCTTTGATTGGTACGTCGTTGTTGTATTTGTAGCTGGGCCAACCGCAAAGAATCAAACTTTGTTTCGAGAGTGGTAAAGTTGTTTTTTAAGTCGAAAAAGTTATCGACAATTTTAGAATTCAATTCATCGATTTCATCTTTGGTAATATTGATTCGCGAAATATTAAGTGTATAATCACCCAACCCATTTTTATTCAATTCGCTATTCAGGTTTCTCTTTTCGTCAGGAGTAATATCCTTTTTGGCCGAAATATATACCTTAATCTCTTTTTTGTCGCTTTTCTCTATTACTTCTGATCGGATAATATCAAAACCAGATTTTCTTTTCAATTGCTCGTTTACCACTTCTTCAATTCTATTCTTGGTGCGTTGCTCCTGAATAAAACTCCACAAAAAATAAAAGCTTGGCAATACTACTACCACTAAAAATGACGGAATCAATTTCGCAAATATTCTTTTTTGGTGTTCTTTGAGTTCTTGGGCTTGTTCAAACTTCACTTGGGTAAGTTCGGCTTGTTCATCTAGAGTAAGGCCTTTTTTAGTCTCCGCTTTTTCGGTAAGTACTTTTACCCGTGCTTTTCTTTCTGCTTTGATAATTTCATTGAACTTCAAATAACGCACAATCAAATAAGTAGAAAGACTAATAAAAACGGCGTTGATGAAGAATAAGTAAAAAGCACCTAAAAATACCGACCATTCCATTTTAGCCAATCCATAACCCGCAGAACATAAAGGTGGCATCAAGGCAGTGGCAATGGCTACCCCTGGAATTGCATTGGTTTTCTCTTTGCGTGAACCAGAAACAATACCTGCTACTCCGCCAAAAAACGCGACCAAAACATCTAGAACGGTTGGCTCGGTACGGCCTGAAATTTCGGGGGTAATTTCTCCCAGAGGGGTTAACTTAAAATATACCCAACTCGCTAGTAAACTTGCAAAAGTCGCAATGGCTAAGTTACGCACTGAACGCTCCAACATCTGGCGATTGTTGATCCCAAAGCCCAAACCTACTCCTAAAATTGGCGACATGAGAGGAGAAATAAGCATCGCCCCAATAATTACGGCGGTAGAGTTGGTATCTAAACCAATAGAGGCAAGCAAAGCTGAACAGACCAAAATCCAGATATTGTAACCTTTGATCTCAATATTGGCGTCAATATCCCGCACAGTTGCCAAAGGTGCTGAATCATGTAGTATGTCTAATTTGGTATATACTTGCTTCCATAACGATCTTAACTTATCCAAAAAATATAGTTTGAACATGGCCCACAATTGATTAGTTCTGGAGTATTGTACCTGATTACAGTACTTTATTAGTCTTTAAAAGTAATGAAAGTTTTTACAAACTATGAGACTGTAAATAAATTTTACTGCCAAATGTAGACTATTTTTAATTTTATTTACCTAATTGGCAACTTCATTTTAATAAAGAAGTCGTCTCAACTTTTAATAATGAATTACAAACAGCTCATTTTGCTCGCTAACCTCGAGATTTTTTATCGCCGTAGTGCTGCTATGTCTCAAAAAAATCACTTTGTTATCGAACAAAAGCAGCTATTTTCAACAACATCCTAAAAATCGAGATGACTTCAAATTATTAAACATTGGTTAAACCTGATTTGACAGCATGAACCCTATCCCCTCTTCTGAACTTATCCTCAACCCTAATGGCAGTATTTATCATTTGTATTTGTTACCTGAACAAATTGGAGATACGATCTTCACAGTAGGTGATCCTAACCGAGTAGAGCAGGTTTCCCGCCATTTTGATAAGGTAGAATTTAGAATGCAGAAGAGAGAGTTTATTACACATACCGGACAACTCAACGGGAAGAGGGTATCCGTGATATCTTCGGGAATGGGAACCGATAATATTGAAATTTTACTGACGGAACTTGATGCTCTGGCCAATATTGACCTTAAAACTCGTACTCCAAAAAGCGAAACTCGAGCCTTGTCTATCATTCGTCTGGGTACTTCTGGTGCTTTGCAGCCCGATGTTCCCCTAGACAGTCTTTTGGTATCAGATTATGCCATTGGGCTAGATACCCTAATGTGCTTCTATGATTTACCTCAGTCTCCTATCGAGCTATCAATTGTCAAGAACCTTCGTCATGATCTTCAGCTCCCTTTTACCCCTTATGCAGTCGCTGCAGACCCCGATTTAAAACAGCAGTTTGCCCATGATATGGTTCCTGGCAATACCATCACTTGCCCTGGTTTTTATGCTCCTCAAGGGAGAAAACTAAGGCTAGCCCCAAAAAATCCCGACTATATTCCTACTTTGGTGAATTTTGAACATAAAGGGTTTAAACTAACAAATTTTGAGATGGAGACTGCGGGTTATTATGCAATGGCCCATTTGCTTGGACATAAGATACTCTCTATCAACGCAATTATTGCCAGTCGTACCTCTCATGAGTTTTCGCCCAATCCTCAAAAAACCATTGATAAAATGATTGAGACAGTTTTAGAGAGGCTTTAAAAGTTATTTTTTACAGAATTTATCTAAATATTTTTGGGCTTCTACCCCACCTACTTTAGTAGATTGGAGCCAATCTTGGCAGGCCTTGCTTTTTTTTCCTAAATTTTGATGCACGATGCCCCGATTCAACCAAGCCTCAGCACTGTAAGGATTGTGCTTTAAGGCATTACTATAATCTCGCAGAGCTTGTTCATAATTTCCTCCTTCCTGAAACGCAAATGCCCGGGCAATGTAAGCGTCTACATACTTTGGGTTAAGATTCAGCGCTTGTTCCCAATCCTTGAGAGCTTTGGTTTCTTGACTTAGATTATAGTAAACCAAACCCCGGTTATAATAGCTCAAAGCGTACTTTGGATCAATGGCTATTGCCTTTGTGTAATCTTTGAGGGCTCCCTTCAAATCATCTTTGTCTTCTTTGAGAGCCCCTCGGGCAATGTATGCCTGGGTATAATCAGGAGCAACTCTAATAGTTTTATTAAAATCCTTCAGAGCCTGTTTGTAATTTAATAATTGGTAATAAGCTGCGCCCCTGCGATAATACAATTGTGCCAACAATGGCTGTTGCTTACGATCTTTCTTCACAAGTATAATTGCCTGATCGTAATCTTGGATTGCACGTTGCATATCTGAGAGTTCATAGCTCAGCAATCCTCGTCGAGCATAGGCTTTTGCGTATTTATTATCGAGGTTAATTGCACTATCCAAATATGATTTTGTTAAATCTAAATTTCTAAGCTGATAAGCTTTGGTTGCTTTCTCGAAAAAACTCTTGGCTTTTGTATCTTGCGCATTCAGCTGAAAAGCATTTGTTAAAATACAAAAAACCAGAAACAAATATCTTTGTATGTTTATTTCATCATATCGCATGTTATAAAGGTATTGAAACTCTCAGAAAATAAAGCCTTTTTAGCCAAATTCACCAAATTGTAATGAAGAACTTATTTATATCTATTCTTTGGTTAGGCACCTGTTTTCACTTGAACCTTGTGGCACAGCCTAACCCTTCCTCGAGTAACTCTCGGTTTGTACCCAAAGAATTTAACTTCTCAGCTCACTACGGGTACATTATCAACCACCAGGACTTTGTAGGGCACCTTACGACTTCTCACCCTGCTGGATTTGAGTTGTCTGCTTATTGGCTCACTACTGGCAAATATGGTTGGGAAAAAGCCTATCGGTACCCCAAAATAGGTGTATCTTTTTTCTATTATGATTTCCGCAATCCAGTTTTGGGTAACGCTTTTGCCATTGTACCTCATATGAAGTGGACCTGGAAAAAAACCAAAAGAACTCGCCTGGAATTTAAAATAGGTCCCGGAGTAGTCTATACTCCCAATCCCTGGACGGTGCATTCAAACCCCAAAAATGTCATGTTTAGCAGCATCTTAAACAATGTGATGTATACTGGTTTAGAATATAGTTACCGAATTTCCCCCCGAATAAAATTGAATACCGGAGTACATCTATCTCATTATTCTAATGCAGCCTATAGTTTACCCAATGCAGGCATCAATATTCCATCAGTCAACTTAGGAGTTACCTACACCCCTCACTCCGAAAAAGTGGTATACAAAGACACGCTAAAGCCTTATGATAAAAATTGGAGCTTTCATTTTTCTGCCTCTGGCAGCTTACTCGAATTAGATGCTAACCAACCTCGCAAAAACCACCTGGTAGGTTTTATTGCTACAGCAAATAAACGCTTGAGTCGCAAAAGCATTGTAAATATCGGGTTGGAGTATTCTCATAATACAGCTTTAGAAAAGTATGCAAACCGAATTTATAGTCGTGCTCAATTACCCATACCCGACTTTCGAAGGGCAGGTCTGTTGGTAGGCCATGAGCTTATATCAGGCAGGGTAGCATTAGTAACTCAGCTTGGTGTCTATATTTATCGCCCCTTTACCGAAACTCCTGAGGGAGGAATTGTAGATCAACCTATTTACCAGCGTTTTGGCGTCAAATATTATATCAATAAAAACCTATTCGCTCAGTATACTTTCAGAACCCATCTGGGAGTAGCCGAAGCCATTGAGTATACCATTGGATATTGCTTCAGTGCAAAAAAATAACTCAATAACCCACTTACCAGAAAAATTTGAGTACAATGAAAAAAATTCTTTTTTACGCTGCCATTATTCCTTCCATATTGATCGTTCTAGTGCAACCAGCTTGTAATCCAATAGAATGTTTCAAACGAACCGGGAATATTGTGACAGAGGATCGGCAAGTAGCAGATTTTACTACCATTATGGTCAATGATAACATAAAGCTATTGCTTAGAAATGATTCCAGTAACACCGTAACTGTAAAAGCAGGTAGCAACCTAATCAAATCGGTAAAAACTGAAGTCGAGGGCACTATATTAAAAATAACCAATGAAAATACTTGTAACTGGGCCAGAAGCTTCAAAACGGACATTACAGTAACAGTGGGGGCACGGTTTATTCAAAACCTAGAACAATTTGGTTTTAATGAGGTAAAAACTTTGGATACTATTGAGGTAAATGACCTTAACATTTTATGCAAAAACTCTGGTGACCTAACACTGGCTCTCAAAGGGAACGATATAACAATGTTTACTTCAAGTAGTTCATATGTACGTATATCAGGTTCCAGTAATTCAGCGTTTTTACACACCAATGGTCAGGGAGAAATACTTGCCCAGTCATTTAAGGTCCTGGATTTACGTGTCTTACACGAAAATATTAATACAATACGAGTTTTCCCGATTAACACGTTAGATGTAACTTTTAATCCAGAAAACACTGGCAATGTATTGTACTATAATGAACCACAACAAATTACAGTAAATGGCACTGGAAGTGGGAAAGTCATAAAAAAATAATATACTAACTATCAATGCTTTATCGTTATTTTTATTTTTTCATTGGGATATTTTCAAATAAAATATTGGATAGGTAACCTTTATGCTCTATTATTGAAAAAATTATATACTGCTTGCTGGTTTGCAAGCAATTACGGAAAGTATTTATTGTACAATTTTATTGAAATTTAGGTGTAAGTTTACTTTCACAATTGTTATTTAAAATCAGTCTTAATGTAATTAATCCCCATATTACTTTCCCAAGTAACCTTTTATCACGATCCCAAATTGAGTTTTGAAATGTATCGAACATTTATAAAAATTTTAATTTCTTTTTTTAGTTATGAGTCATAGAAATGCTCCGCAAACAGTTAATCTACGCTTCTCTCCCAGCCGGAAAGAAGATTTTTTTGCAACACTTCGTAAAAACGTGGATAACTACTTCAAAGAAAATCAAGTTTCAAAATATGCTAACCATCACTTTGCCATCAAAACTGCGGCAATGTTGGCATTGTATATTGTTCCTTTTGTGCTGATTCTATCAGGTTACTTTTCTGCCTGGATGATGCTATTTTTTGCTTTCCTGGTAGGAGTCGGAAAAGCTGGTATTGGGATGTCTATCATGCATGATGCAAATCATGGAGCCACTTCACCTAACAAATTTGTCAATAAGCTCTTGGGAAGTTCTATGTACCTTTTAGGGGCAAGTGTATTCACCTGGAAAATTCAACACAATGTTTTGCACCATACTTATACCAACGTGCACGACATGGACGAAGACATCGAAACCAAGTTTATCATTCGCTTATCGCCTTATGCTAAACTCAAGAAAATACACCGTTACCAGCACATTTATGCTTTTTTGCTGTATAGTTTCATGACATTCTCGATGCTGTTCAAAGATTTTGTAAAAGTATTCCGTTATACAAGCAAAAACTCTCAGTTTAAGAAGAAAAGCACCAACCAATTTAGAGAAATCGTTATTCTTTTTTCTACTAAAATTGTCTATCTTTTTGTAGCCCTTGTATTGCCCATGCTGTTGCTAGACATAGCTTGGTGGCAACTACTCATTGGCTTTTGTACCGCTCACTTTACTACTGGTTTTATATTGAGTGTTATTTTCCAGATGGCCCACGTAGTGGAAGGTACTGAGCATCACCACATTCCTGAAGATGGTGGAAACCTTGAAAACTCTTGGGCGGTGCATCAACTACGAACTACTTCTGATTTTGCCCGCAACAACCGCCTCCTTTCCTGGTATATAGGTGGGTTAAACTTTCAGATAGAGCACCACTTATTCCCTCACATTTGCCATGTACATTACAAAGCCATTTCAGAAATTGTAAAAAACACTGCTGAGCAATTTAATTTGCCATACAACGATAAGCCAACTTTTCGTAGTGCGATCATGTCTCACCTAAAAACACTCAAAGAATTAGGTAGTATGAAAATGCAGCCTAGCGCGGCATAACACTAAGAATTTTGTTTTTATGTAAAGAATTTTCGTTTTTTACACAATCAATATAGACCTTATGATTTTTCACAAATCATAAGGTTTTTTTAATTGTCAAGCAATTCATTTTATCTCATCAAATATTGTATAATGAAACTATTGGAAGGAAAAGTAGCGCTCATAACTGGAGCGTCTAAAGGGATTGGGAAAGCCATTGCTCAAAAATATGCAGAACAAGGAGCACAAGTAGCTTTTACATACCTATCTAGCGTAGAAAAAGGTCAGGCACTTGAGCAAGAGCTGCAGCAAACAGGTTCTAAGGTAAAAGGCTACCGTTCTGATGCGTCTAACCACGAAGCAGCTATAGACTTGGTGAAGCAAGTGATTGAAGATTTTGGGTCACTCGATATTTTAATCAACAACGCTGGTATTACCAAAGATGGATTGTTGATGCGTATGTCGGAAGAGCAATGGGATCGAGTGATACAAGTAAACCTCAAGTCTGTATTTAATCTAACCAAAGCCAGTATGCGTCAAATGATGAAACAAAGAGCAGGTTCTATTATCAATATTACCTCAGTGGTAGGCATTAGAGGAAACGCAGGCCAATCAAATTATGCCGCTTCCAAAGCAGGTATTATTGGGTTTACCAAATCAGTAGCCCTTGAGCTAGGTTCTAGAAATGTACGCTCCAATGCCATTGCTCCTGGTTTTATTGAGACTGAGATGACAGGCGAGTTAGACGAAAAAGTGGTAGAAGAATGGAAGCAGAGTATTCCGCTCAAAAGAGGGGGAGCAGCTTCTGACGTGGCAGACTGTGCCGTATTTTTAGGTTCCGATATGTCAAACTATATCACAGGTCAGGTATTACAGGTAGATGGTGGTATGCTTACCTAATATTCGCCAATGCAAGTCATAGAATTCACCTTCATTCTATGACTTGTAATTTTTAGTAATTACTGTTTTAAAGCCTTCCTCCCATTTGCTTTTTCCCCAACATCCTAAAGATGTTAAATTCCTCTATTTATGAGTCAAGCCCCTTTCTTTTTCAGTATTTTTACACATTGTAACTTTTCTCATAATTTCACCACTTCGATTATTTAACAATCAATCAAAGATTACCGTTATTTGTAGAGATGGCATAATATACTTCTAAAGAAAGTATACTTTAACAACTTTTCATGAAAAATATTCAAAATATAGGCCCCAATTTAGTTCTTAAAAGCATTGAGAAAATTTCTTTGACTTTTAAAGACTCCGAACTAACCGATCAAAATAAACACAAAAACCTGAACGCACTACACGATGAAATCACCATTGTCAAGGATTTTCTTCATTGTAATGATGATGAAGCCTGGTTGTTTTCTGTAATGTTTGCCATGAGTATTAGCGGTAAGGATACCGATTTGGACAGTCTGACCCAGTATCTTTCTTGCAATCCGTTCCTTATTGTAAGCCTTTCACCAGTGCTAGAGAGCCTGGTAAGTAAACGTTTATTGATCAAAAACACGGGGTATGATATGAAAGTAATCGCGACTCGCTTTCACGTATCCAACTATATTTTTAATGCCATTTCTCTCAATAAACCAATTCCTAAAAACGATCATTTTGAGGATGTGTATGAAGTGATCGAGCGGATCAATGAAATGATCTGTGAACGAGAGAAAAACAATGTTCCTACTGAAGAACTTTTTACCGAAACAATGGATTTGCTCAAGAGAGAGTCAAAAAACTTTGCGCTGGTAAAAAGTATACTTGATTTTAATTTTTATGAAGATGATACACTCCTATTAGTTCATCTTTGTCATGCTTTTGCCAATGATTCAAATGAGGCCGATATTGAACGCTACATCTACTATGTGTATGACTCTATGGGCAGTAAAATCAGAGCAAAAAAGAACTTGTTTTCGGGGCAGTCACAATTGATAGAGCAAGAGTTGGTGTGTTTTGTAGATGATAGTTTTTATGGAGGGAAAGAGCTCGCACTTACCGATAAAGCCATCGATATTTTATTTGCTGAAGACTTGGGAGCTCTTGAAAAAAGTAAACCTTTTAACCCAAAGCATTGCATCTTTGTAGCCCCTGATAAAATCAAACCTGTTGATTTATTTTTTAATGAAGAAGAGCAAAAGCAAATAGAGCTTTTTTATAACCTTCTGGAAGAAAACAACTTTAAGAAGACCATTCAGAAGTTTGAGAATATGGGTTATACCTCTGGTCTTACATTTTTATTGTATGGAGATCCTGGAACTGGAAAAACCCAAATAGCCTACAACCTTGCCAAGCTTACCAAACGCCCGTTGCTTTTGGTAGATATTGCTTCCATTCGCGATAAGTACGTCGGAGAATCTGAAAAAAGAGTTAAGCAAGTATTTAAGACTTACAAACAAGCCAAAGATTACTACGATAAATGCCCTATTTTATTTTTTAACGAATCAGACGCCTTGATTAGCAAGCGCTACGAGGTATCGTCTAGTGTAGATCAAATGAACAATAGTATGCAAAATATATTACTTCAGGAATTAGAAGATTTCGAGGGAATATTAATTGCTACATCTAATATGAATATGAACCTGGACAGTGCTTTTGAGAGACGTTTTCTTTATAAGGTAAAGTTTAATAAACCTGATCCCAAAACCCGTCAATTGATCTGGAGATCTAAACTGGCAGATTTATCTCCAAAAGAGGCACAGGTATTAGCTCAAAACTTTGTACTTACTGGAGGGCAAATAGACAATGTAGTGAGAAAATATACTTTAGAAAATATATTGAATGATGTATCACCCAACCTGGAGGCATTGAAAGAATTATGTAAGGCTGAGTATTTTGGTAAAAGAGAACTTAAAATTGGCTTTCGAAAATAAAATGAGCATTAAAGTTTTTAATGCTCATTTTGTTCATATTATTTTCAAGATTGTTGGAGAATCAATTAGTGAGGAAACTGTTCCTGCAACTCATCGTCTAACTTGTCTGCCCACCATTCTAAATCTTTAATACAGGTATCTAACTCATTAAAATCCATTCCTCTGATGTCTCTCTCAGATACTGCATAAACAAATTCGCTATCGGGGCGAGTAGCCAACTTTAGCCCCAATTTTGAATAGTTAAGCTCTAATAAATGGCGATAAAAGGTAAGTTCTTCTTTGGCAGGCACTTTCATTAATGGGGAATAAACGCACAAATACTCTCGACTATTCCCACCATCTGCGATGAATACCTCAATGGAGGCAGACCCTCTTTTCCAATTCCAGGAGTCTGTTTCACTATTGTAAGTACCCTCTTTGGTCAAACCAACGGATTCAACATATTCTTGAATCATCTTCTCAACTTGGCTTTTTTGTGACATATGGCTTTCTTTATTAGGTTATTTTAAACTAAGGTCAATAAAGATAATTTCTAACTTCTTGGAAAGCTAATCCAATGTGAGCGATCTCTATATTTTATAAAGAGAACTACCCAACAAGTGCTTTCTTTTACTCAAAGATTATACTAAAATATTTACCTTAGAATATAAAGCTTTCCAAATCCATTTTTAAAAGCCTTGTCAGCACTCGTTTTCCGCTGTTCTATCGCCTGCCCATTCACCTTCATAATCACCCGATACAAATACAAACCATTCGCCAACACATCCCCATACTCATCACGACCATCCCAAAAATACTTCGTCCGGTTGTTCCCAATCACTATCGGGCCCAACTCATCCTGAGTGATCTCCCGCACCACCTTACCCGTCACGGTCATGATCT
>DMXI01000109.1 GCA_003483885.1 Microscillaceae bacterium | reverse complement strand
GCGTATTTCTTAGAAAAGAGTTCTAATAGTTGGTTACACCTCCTGCCTGAGTATCGCTCGTCACTTAGGCAGGTATTTTTATTGAACACAGCACCACACGATATTCTTAATACTTTTATTGAATTGATATTTTGACCTATAAAATTTACAATAGAGCAATTAGATTAAGTAGACTTTTAACTTGAATTAATTATGGAAAATGAGGCCACCTGATAAGGGTGGCTTTTTTATTAATCAGATAACAGGCCTTTTGATTTATCCCCTTTTCTTAACCTGGTAAACTCCAGAGGAATAAGGATGAAATAACACCTCGCTTATCACTAAAAATCACGCTTTTTGTTAAATGGGGGCACTATTCCTGTTTTTAAACACCTGAGCAATCAAGGTACAAAACTGCTTGCCTAAAGTGATAAACCCTTCTCTTTTTTTGATAAGTACTTTCCTATGATTTAACCCCACCTTTGTAATGTAAACAAAAGCAAATTACGCTCATTACTTCACTCAAATTTAAATATACTATGAACTTCATTTCAAATTTCAAGCAAAATCTTATGATCGTTAGAATGGTTTTATTGTTAGGATTCTTTCAGATCACCCAAATTAGTTATGCCCAGATTCCAGTAGCAGTCATGGTAGGAGAAAAGCAAATGCAACACGAGTTCTTCTTCTTCAAGGATATTGATAAAAAAGGTAAGTTTAATGTTTTTACAATGGGGCAATTTGCCGTAGATTATGAGCAGGAAGCTTTTAATAGCTCTTTGATGAGTACCCAAATCACGTATAACTTTGTTCCTGGTTTAGGTGTTGCTGGTGGCCTTTCTTTTTCTAACCAGCAATTTAGACCTTTGGTAGCGTTATCGCTGGCTTACATGAACAAAAAGAAAGATTTTTTAATCAATTTATTCCCCAGTTTGATTATCAAAGATCAACCCGAGTATGAACTAACCGGTCTTATTCTTTATACCCCAAAAATCAGCAAAAATTTCAGTCTACTTGCCCAAGCATTTATTGGCTCTACCTACGACGAAAAAGTAGACAAGCATTTGTTTAGCTTTCATCAGGTAAGACTCGGAATCGGCTACCGAGATTGGTTCCAAGTAGGGATAGGTTTAGACCAAAACTTCTTCGGGCCTGAATTTGACAACTTTAAAAACTTTGGCGTATTTCTTAGAAAAGAGTTTTAATAATGGATTAAATATCCTGCCTGAGCATATCTCGTCACTCAGGTAGGTATTTTTATTGAACACATCATAACCCGATATTCTCAACACTTTTATTTCCCCACCTAAAACTCTAAGACCTATGAAGATTTTATATAAGAGTGACTTTTACCAAATCAGCTACGATGAAAAACATCAACTTATGCATTATTATCACCCCGCTGCCACTTTTGATATGACTCCAGCCCAATACCAAGAAGAGCTCCAGGCGATTATAAAATATTCACTGGAATACAAGCCTAAATTGGGGCTGGGAGATTTGAGAGATTTTCAGTTTATCATCACTCCAGATATGCAGGAATGGATGGATGAGCAACTTCAACCAGTGAATCAGGCAATCAACTTTCAAAAACACGCAGTTTTATTACCCTCAGAATTCATTGTACAACTTTCGGTTAAGCAAGCAGTTGAAATCAATCTTGACACCAATGCCAAAACCCGCTACTTTGCCGATGAACAAGAAGCCAGAGAGTGGTTATTTGCTTCTTAAGTATAATCAATTCGTTTGTTACTCTGGGAGTTTATTTTATCATTGTAAACTTCTTAAGGCCATAGGGGCTTTCAAAGTGTAAAAAATAAGTCCCTGGTTTTAAATCACTGGTTACCAATGTATAGTATTGTTGTCCTGTGGACGCAATGGTCCAGTTTTTTTGTAGTACTTGCTTACCCAGTACATCATAAAAACGCAACTGGCACGCATCGTTTTGCTGTGCAAGAAACTTTAATTGAATAGACTCTGCAAAAGGATTGGGGTAAGCCAGTACCTCTACCGAAAGTTGTGGATTTTGCAAAGCTACTACCCGCGAAAACACATCGGGTTGCTCTGGCTCTATAATTCTCAAACGATAATAAATCGTAAATGCTTGAGTAGTGGTATGATCCGCTACCTCGTATTGGCTCAACTCTTGTTTTCTATTCAAAGCTTGTACCCGGGCAAATGTCACAAAGTCTACTCCATTGGTACTTTTTTGCACTTCAAAGTGGCTGATGTTACTTTCATCTATAGTCTGCCATCTAAGCAAATTTTGTTTGTTTCCTTTTTTACCCTCAAAATTGAGTAAGGTAACGGGCAAACCATTGATGGTACCCGAGAGCGACCCAAAAGTCCAGGGCGAAAACGAGGTTTGAATACTTGCGGTGGTGAGGTTACCAGTATTCCCCGCCTGAACCAGGTTCAGTTGTCCTTGGTCTTGCCACCTGCCTGCGGTACTATTATAATGTACAATGCGCAAATCGCTGGTGGCGGGGTTATCTATCCTACTAAAAAGATTATTTTCCCAGTATAACTTTAGGCGAGCACCTACACTTCCAGCCCCTCCTCCGGTATTGCCTCTTTCTACATCCCAGTATTCTTGCCAGCTTATGTCGTTCAAAGGAGATTCTACCTGGGAGGGATCACTATTTGGAGGACGGGCGTTGAAGTATTCTACTGTAAAATGGTCGGTAGTACTGGTGGCATCAAAATCCAACAGTTCCAAACGAGCCCATTGATCACCTTTACCTACAGGAAACACAAAATTCCCACCGCTAGTGGTTCCTATCTTCCTCAAAGGCCCTCTTACATAACTAGTCGCATTGCCCACTGTACTGGTAGCTCCATCATTGATAGTTAACAAATTGGCGGTTGTAGTATTTACAAAACCAACAGTAAAAGTAACACTGTTACTTACATTTACTGGAGAGTTGAGGGTCACCCCATTGGTAGCCGTACTATTAAAAGTAAGGTCATAAAAAGTAGTAGTAGTGGCTCCACCAATGGTTACATCGGTGGTACTCGCAAAAATGATTTGACTGTTATTAGGGTTAAAAGTGGCTTCATTGCTAAAATTTCCCTCCAGCGTAAGCGTATTGCTTGCATTGATAGTAAACGTTCCTGTACTAATGGTGAGATCGCCATTAATTTCAATATCATTTAACACCTCTGTAGCCAACCCTCCGCTTTTGACCGAAACCAAATTATCAAAAGCATTGGTTCCAGTAAATGCACCTGATAATTGAGTATTTTGGCCACTTCCCGATAATGTCACCGTGCTACCTGTTTGAGCAGTAAATACGCCATTGTTGGTAAAATTACCCTCAATGGTAAGATTTGCTCCAGTATTGACCTGTAGCGCTGCCGTAGACGGAATAACTACATTATTTGTAGCTGTTGCATCCACGGTAAAAGTAGTAGTTCGATTATTTGTCTTAGAAATTACAATTTGTTGGCTAAAAGTATTATTCCCGGTGATATTGCTATCTCTGTTGCGGGTACCCGTAGTAAATTCAAGTGTACCCGAACCAGTCAAAGGTCGGTTATTCTGAAAATCACGCAATAGTTGAATTGTTCCGTCATTCACAATCGTGGCCGTACTTGGGTTTTGGCTTCTATTTCTAAAATTCCCGGTACTTATAATAATTCCTCCAGTCTGATTATTGATGGTTCCCCCTCGGCTATTGTCCAGGCGTTGCTCTTCCTCTACTGTGATCGTCCCAAAGTTGTTAATCACTGGGCTATCATCTGACCCTACACCATTACGAAAAGTGCCCACATTGGCAGTACAAGCCGTAATACTAGCGCCTGTATTGTTATTGATGACGCCATTGTCATTATTGTCAAACTGGCCCGTGGTAGTCAAAGTACCATTGTTAGTAATGGTACCAGAGTTATCCAAGGTTCCATCTGTGTTGTCGTTACCCACAGTCAGTGTTTGGAGCGCATTGATTGTCAAGGTAGGTAAATTGGTAGGAGTTACCCCTGGCGAAGTGTTCGGAGATAATAATAAGGTACTTGCCTGAGCAGCACTAGAGATAATAGGGTTATTTGGGCGATCGCCTATAATGACTACTTGATCGGTAGATACAGGCACACTGGCTGGGCTCCAGTTAGAGGCCGTATGCCAATCGGTACTGGTAGCACCTACCCAAGTAACAATGTTCCAGTCTTCGTTTCCATTAGTCCCCCCCGGATCATCATAACCCAGGGTCCAAATATCGTTGTTACTAAAGTTAGCACCCTGCCCTGCGTCACTGTCTATGGTACCAGTAGTGGCTACCGTACCAGTGGTAGCCGTGTTTCCACGACTCGTCCACTCCGCAGTAGTCGCATCTAGTTGAGCGACTCTCAAATCAGCCAGGTTTACAGTAGTGCTGGGACCATTAATTCCGCTCACGGTGCCATCTTCCCAATACAACCTCACGTTACAAGTGGTACTTCCACTTCTGAACAAACGCCAATATTCTCGATTGCTGACATCGTCTATAGTAGCATCCACAATGGAGTTATTAGACGATGTGCCGAAATACTCCGCCGTAAAATGATCAGTGGCTGATCCGCCAGTCATATTAGCCACCGCCACACGGCCAAAGCGTCCGTTACGCCCTACTGGAAACACAAAGTCGGTTAAAACGCCTTTTACCTTTCGTACCCGACCTTCTACAAAGCTGTTCGCATTGGGAGCAGAAGTAGTGGCAGAAGCTTCAAGAATGATCAAATTGTTTCCGCCGCTTCCTACAATACGCCCTGTGTTTAATTGTAAATGATTGTCTACCGTAAGAGCCATTCCAGATCGCAACCTTACTCGAGCATCATTGTTCGTGGCAGGGCTTCCCGCAGTTTTAGCCACTGTAAGGTTATACACACTAAAATCATTGTTGCTAAGACTGGTTTCAGTAGTACCACCAAGTATTATTGTACTTCCGGTATTGTTTGCAGTACAAGTTCCTTGATTTGTTAGGTTACCGTTGAGATTCCAGGTAATACCCGCACTCAACACCAAGGTAGCCCCCGAACTGACGGTAGTGGCTGCTTGAGTAGTAATCTCCTGGTCAATGGTAAGGCTGGCACTTCCCGTTTTACTCACGGTAAGTACTTGAAAAGTAGTATTCCCAGTTCCTGAAATGGAAGTATTGGTCGTGCCCTCAAACACCACCGCTCCGGTACCATTAGCAGTAAAAGTACCATTGTTGGTAAAGTTACCCCCAAGGCTAAGTGACCCACCTGCATTTACGGTGACTGAGGCTCCTGTATTGATGGTTAAATCATTGATAGTTTCGGCTGAGGTAAGAATGGGCAGGTTGGCCACATTCAAAACAGTTATATTACTAGTAGCGGTAGGAATACCCGCACTCCAGTTGCTGGCATTGTTCCAATCATTATCTCCCCCTCCTCCGGTCCAATTGGTTTGTGCCATAAGGGTAGATGATACCCCACTTATGATAAGTATACAATAAATAATATTCCTCAATTGATTTATAATCATAATCAGTCTTGACTTTGCACTTTTTAAATACCCTAGTTGTGTTTTATTACTCCTTGTGCAGTTATAAAAAGATAATACAAGGTCTACTTTCCTTGTAATGAAGATTCGAAGAGTTTTTATTGAATTACGCCTTTTTGTGGTGATATGGTTGCCTTGAGAAATGCGTGTTTGGTTTGTAGCTGAAATATAATCCAAGCCCTATTAGTTTTTAGAGAGTGAATTATGGATAATACTTGTTTCATAAAACATACGGTTAAAGTAGCTCGGAAGTTGGCCTAAGTAAGAAATCACACAAAAACAATTCCTGTTATCTGCTAATGGCCATATTGGTAGGATAATTATTGCACTATACGAAGATTTCAGCAGCTTCCTCAAAAAATAACCCAAACCTCCCCAAACATCATTGTAAATCCGACGGTTTTTTTTCTATATTACATCTATTCATCTTCACTTAACTAAAACTTTTATGCCTAGCATCAGCAATTCAACCAAAGATTCTTTGGCAGCTACCGACAAATCTTTCGAGACAAACTCTAATAATAAAGGAATCGTGTCGGCTCACCGTGACCCAGTAGACCTGGAGCTCGAGGTATTGTCGGGTACCCTACCCGAAGATATCTATGGTCATATGTTTTTTATTACCCAAGTGGGTACGGTTAACTCAGGAGGTTTACCCATTCCACAAACCTACCCCGACGGCTCGCTCAACAAAGAATATGGCAGTCCAGTTATGAACGGGGACGGCTATGTATACAGAGTAGATTTTGACCAAGCTGGCAAAGTAATGCTGAAGGGTCGTTTGCTTAAAACTCCTTGTTATTATGCCGACGAAGCCACCAAGCACGGAAGTCCGGTTTCATCAGAAGGTGAATACAAAGGCTGGGGGTTTCATAATATGGGCATCTCTCGCTTATCTTATGAACTCGGGATGCGTAATGAAGTCAATACTGCGGTAATACCTGCTAAGTTTGATGGTGACCAAAATGCCCGTTTTTTTGCTACTTATGACGTAGGTCGTCCCTTTGAGTTCAACCCCGAAACTCTGGAATTAAAAACCCCAGTAGGGCATAATAAGATATGGACTCCCGGAACTCCTGGCATTATCAATTTACCCTTTGCCATTGTACAGACTACGGCTCACCCGGTTTTTGACGCGGCTACCAAGGATTTCTTTCTGGTCAACTTTACCAAATCTACCAAGACAATGCTTTCGTCAGTGTCTTTTTTGGAAAAACTGGCTGAAGACGAAAAACTGGTAGAACAAAGACTGGAAAAGGTAATTGAAGAAGCCAAACAACTGAATAGCAAAGAAGCCGCAGCCAAGCGTGTCAATGATTTTTTTCACAACATTGAGAAGGAACTGCTGGATGAAGTAGAAAGTACCTCCATTTGGAAAAAACTGAGTCGTTTCTTCAAATGGATTTGGAAGAAAATAAAATCTTGGTTTAAAAAAGAAACCGAAACCGAAGACGAAGTCTATTTGATGAAGTGGCAGGGTCAGGAAGAAATCAATAAATGGAAGCTAATTGACCAAGACAATAATACTTTGGTAATTCCGCAATGTATGCACCAGATTACGCTCACCGAAGATTATGTAGTACTATTGGATAATTCTTTCAAATTTACCCTAGATATCCTCATCAATGATCCCTTCCCTCATAATCCTACTATTTCTGCTTTTATCCGTGAAATTCTGGCAGCTCCTATGTTACCTTATGTGGATGTATACATTGTACCTCGAGCCAATCTTGACCCCAGTCAGGAAATTGTCAGAGTTAAAAAATTGAAACAACCTGTTCCGCTGGAATGTGTGCACCTGAGTAGCAACTACGCTAACAAAAGCAAGGATGGAAGTGCTCAAAATGAAATTACCCTCTACATGGCCCACAACAGTGCTGCTTGTATGGCCGAATGGCTCCGCTCTTATGATAAACTCGGTATCAATTCCACTGAGGCAGTTGATCCTTACCTACTGGGTTTGTTTGCAGTAGGGGGGATGGATATTGGACGTATGGGGAAAGTGGTAATTGATGTGGATAACGCGGAAATAAATCAGGATAAAACGGTGTATCTGAGCGAAACGGGTAACCTTAATGATTTGAAAAATGTGGGTGCCCATACCTGGGAACTTGGGCTGTATACCTTCCGTGACTTAATCTCTCCAAATACTAACATAGATTATATACAAGATATGTATTATGTATGCTATGGAGCAGACCCTCGTATGTTGACGGAGTTTATCAAAAAACTGTACGACAACTATAAAAACCGAAAAATTCCGGTGGCCGATATCATCAAATATACAAGTGAAGGAATTCCTCCGGTGATTACCCGCCTCAATACTGATACAATGAAACTAGAAGACTTTTATCAGTTGGAAATGAACTATAACTTAAGGTCTATTCAGTTTTGCCCCAAACGACGAGCAAATCCAGCCGATTCTCCAGTGCCACTTACGCAGGATGGGTACGTTGTTTGTACGCTGATAAATCCTATAAATGATGAGGGAAATACTACTTACCGAAGAGAAATCTGGATATTTGATGGAGCAAACTTAGCTCAAGGGCCAGTTTGTGTGTTAGGAGCCGATACTTTAGATTATACTTTCCCTTTACATTCGCTTTGGGTAGAAGATATTCAAAACAATATATCGGATTATAACATTAATATAAGAGATGATTACAACGAAGTCATCGATACGATTCTTTTACCTTGGCGACGCGAAAAAATGCAGAAATTCTTTGACCAATACGTTTATCCTCATTTTGATTAAATAACAGCAACAAATACGAACACATGTCTTCAAAGGGATTTAAATTATTTTTTGAGGGAGTTAACTCTAACCTGTATTTACAAGAAAAGAGCAATGGCCAGCCAGATACTATTGTGAAGGTAATCAAGGACGAGTTTGCCACTCCCGCTAAACTTACCCAGTTTAAGAATGAATATAATTTTACCAAAGATTTATCCATTGAAGGCATTCGCAAGGTACATCGCATAGATTCTTTTGAGAAAAAGACCGCGTTGTACCTTGATTATTTTGAAGGGGAAACCTTAAGAAGCCTCATTTACAATCAGTTTTTTGATGTAGACCGTTTTCTGGAGGTAGCCATCCGTATTACCGATACCTTGGGCCAGGTACACCAGCATAATGTCATCCATAAAGACATTAATAGCAACAACATTCTGGTAAACCCTAAAAACCTGGAGGTGAAACTGATCGATTTTGGCATAGCCTCTCGCTTTACCATTAAAACTGAGCATCTGGGGAATCCCGAAAAGCTAGAGGGAACGCTTTCTTATATATCTCCCGAACAAACTGGTAGGATGAATCGCAAGATTGATTACCGCACCGATATTTATTCATTGGGGGTTACGTTTTATGAGATGCTTACTTGTCGTTTGCCTTTTGAAAGCAACGACACCTTGGAATTAATCCATGCGCATCTGGCCAAAAGCCCTACTCCACCCGACCAAATCAATCGCGAGACCCTCGCTATTCCATCTATCCTTTCCAAATTGGTCATGAAAATGATGGCCAAAAACGCCGAACAGCGCTATCAATCCTTGTTTAGTATCAAGAAAGATTTGGAGGCCATTCGCGATGCAATCACTAACCAAACTGCGGCAGATGTCCAACTTGGTGTAGCCGATATTTCAGCTAAATTTCAAATTCCTGAAAAACTCTATGGACGTGATGCTGAAATAGAGCTGTTGAATGCTTCTTTTAAAGATATAGGAGAACAAGGAAAAGCACTGGTATTGGTACAAGGAAAACCCGGAGTAGGTAAAAGCTCCCTTATTGCCGAATTGTACAAACCCATTACTGGACAACATGCCTATTTTATTCAAGGTAAGTTTGATCAGTATCAAAAAAACACGCCCTATTTTGCCTGGGTACAAGCCCTTGAGCAATTCATCAACCTGATACTGACCGAAAACAAAGCGCAATTAAAGTCCTGGGAAACCCAACTCAACAAGGCGCTGGATCCAATCGGCAAAGTATTGATTGACCTCATTCCTGATCTGGAGCTGATTATTGGTCCACAGCCTGAGGTACCCGACCTTAACCCTTCGGAAGCCCAAAGTCGCTTTAATTACATCTTAAAATTATTTATTAAAACCATTGCCAGTAAAGAACACCCTTTGGTCATTTTTATAGACGATTGGCAATGGGCCGATAATGCCTCTATCAATTTATTGAGTCTGTTGATGGATGACCCCAGTATCAAACACTTGATGCTACTCACAGCTTATCGTGACAACGAAGTGACTCCCTCCCACCCTTTTTGTAAAGCCACCCAATACGTTGGGGAAAAACACCCTCAATATTTCAAGCCTCCTCTTACCCTGTCGGCATTGGAGGAAGTACATATAGAACAGATCATTGCGGATACCTTTTTACAGCAAAACGAGGATACTGGCAAATTGGCAAAGCTAGTATATGCCAAAACTGGAGGAAATGCGTTTTTTGTAAACCAATTTTTGCAAACACTCCATGAGCAGCAATTGGTGCGATTTGATCATACCAAAAACGTTTGGCAATGGGATATTGCCAACATCCAACAACAGAACATCACCGACAATGTAGTGGATTTGCTGAGCGATAAGGTGCAAAAAATGCCGATACACACTCAAGAGGCGCTCAAAGTATTTGCCAGCATCAGCAACAAAACCGATTTGTTGACCATTGCCAAAGTGCAACAACAAAGTGTACAAGAAGTTTTCAGCTACTTATCGCCTGCTCTTGAGGAGGATTTAATTCTTTATCAGGGCGAACAACATCACTTGACACTGCTCTCCCAAGAACAACCTCTTACTGAAGGTCAATTTCAAGATGTGAAGCTTGTTTTTAAGTTTACCCACGATCGTATCCAACAAGCAGTGTATTCCCTTATCCCAGAAGCTGAGAAGCCTAAATTGCATGTGAGCATTGGGCGTTTGTTGTACGAAGACACCTCTGAAGCCAACCTTAATAAAGAAATATTTCAAATTACTGGTCAATTTAACCAAGGGGCAGAGCTCATAACCAATGTAGAAGAAAAATACTTACTTGCGCGGCTTAACTTATTGGCAGCTACCAAAGCCAAAGCTTCCGCCGCCTTTGCCCAAGCCCATCAATATGTTCAAATGGCTTTGTCTGTCTTGCCTGAAAAAGCCTGGGAGGAGCAATATGACTTAACGCTCCAGTTACACAATGTAGCCTTTGAGGCCGATTATCTAATCGGCAACTATGATAAGATTGATCATTGGATGAATATTATCTTGGCCAAAACCAAAGGTTTACCCGATCAACTGGCTGGATATAAGATTAAAATAACCGCGCTTAAAGCAAATAACCAGTTGCTTGAAGCCGTAGAAACTGCAGAAGATATTATTCATAAATTAGGCGTAAAGCTTCCTAAAAACCCAAAAACGATTCACATCATCCAACAAATGATTGGCTTGGGAATGTTTTTCCGCGGTAAAAAAACTGAAACCTTTGCTGAGCGTCCTCGGGTAGAAAATGCCCAAATGGATGCCATTGCCGAAATTGTAGATACTGCCAGTCGTGCAGTATTTTTTGCCAAACCCAATCTACTCCCCATTCTAACCGCTATTACAAATAAAGCGGCTTATAAATACAACCACCCCTTATACGCCCCAGTAGCTTATTCGTCTTATGGACTCATCTTATGTGCCATTACTGGAGACATTAAAACTGGTTATAGATTTGGACAAGTAGCCCAGGCTATCATAGATAAAACCGAATCTAAAAACACCAAAGCGGTTACTATGTTTACGCTGCACGTGTTTATCAATCATTGGAAAGAACACTTGGCTAAATCACTGCCTTATTTGGATGAAATTTACACCTTGTGTCGTGAAGTGGGTAACAACGAGTACGCTGGTTTTGCTGTCAATCTAAAAACCATTCATTCGGTGTATCTGGGCAAAAACTTGAATGAGTTCTCACAATATTTAGCCGAGATGGATACTGTTTTGCCAGAACTCAACCAAGAATCGGTCGTCAAAGGCTTTAGAGGGGTGTATCAGTTGGTAGATAAACTTACCCAACCCTCTGACGAACCTTCACTTCTCCAAGGCCATTTATTTGACAAACAAAATCAGCTTCCCGCCCTGATTGAGGCGCGTGATAACTCTACTGTTTTTTCGCTATTTGTAATGCAAACCAAGCTGGCCTATATTTTTGGCGACTTCAGTTTATCTTATCAAACCGCTAAGGAAGCAGCCCAATTTATCGAGGGAGGTACTGGCACTGAGGGCATCCCGGTTTATCACCTTTTTTATGTACTAAGTAGCTTGGCTGTCATAGACCAACTACCTGATGTAGAACAAAAGACTGTTTATAAAAACATAAAAAAAATTGTCAAGAAATTCAGAAAGTGGGCCTCGTTTGCCCCAATGAATTACCAACATCGCCTCTCCATCATTGAGGCTGAAATAGCTCGGGTAAAAGGCAATACAACCCAGGCCAAATTACTGTATGATGAGGCCATTCAGGGAGCCTCTGAAAACGAGTTTCTAAGTGATGAAGCCATTTTTTGGGAAGTGGCTGCTCGTTTTCATCAAAGCCAAAAACAACCATTACTGGCCGATTTGTATCTCAATAAATCATTGCTGGCTTATCAATACTGGGGGGCCACCGAAAAAGTAAATGCTTTGAAAGTAACTTATCCTCAATTGAGCATTCAATCCTCCCCTACACACAAGGTGAGTGTGACTATTCAGGGTACTACTGCAGCCACTACTTCTGGTTCTTTTCAAAATATAGATTTAGAAAGCATCGTTAAGGGATCTCAAACGCTTTCGGGAGAGATTAAACTAGAAAAGCTACTACGTAAAATGATGGACGTAGTGATTGAAAACGCTGGTGCGCAAAGAGGGATATTGTTGCTCAAAAACAAAGACAAGTTGCTTCTAGAGGCCGAAATAGACATCTCTAAGGAAATTTCAAGCTTTTTGGAATCCATTCCTTTAGAAAGGGTTAATGGGCTTACTAAAAACCCTAAAGTATCCAGTGAAATCGTGTATTATGTCTTTCGCACCCAAAAAAGCCTGGTATTAAATGATGCCTCCAACGAAGGACAATTCACACATTTGGCCTATGTCAAGAAAATGCAGCCCAAGTCAATTCTATGTTTACCACTTATCAACCAGGGAAATCTTTCGGGGATTTTGTACTTAGAAAACAACCTTACTACTGGCGCTTTTACCCCAGCACGCATCCAAACGCTTGCCCTGCTTTCTTCGCAAATTGCCATTTCCATAGAAAACGCCCTGCTCTATGAAAACCTGGAAGAAAAAGTAAAAGAAAGAACCAATGAGCTTAACATTGCTTATGAGGAAATCAAGGATCAAAACCGAAATATCAAAGCCAGTATCAACTATGCTAAAAGAATTCAGGAAGCCATGCTCCCTAAATTAGATAACATCAAAGCTGGCCTTCCCGAGTCGTTTGTTTTGTTTCGCCCGCGAGATATTGTATCAGGCGATTTTTATTGGTACGCTCAGGTAAACGAAAAAATCATTTTTGCAGCGGTTGATTGTACGGGCCACGGAGTCCCAGGTGCTTTTATGAGTATGATTGGGAATGATATTCTCAACCAAATTGTAGAGGTTGAACAAGAAACCGACGCTAAAGCCATTCTTGAAAAACTACACAATGGGATTCGGACTGTATTGCGCCAAGAAGAAAGCCAAAACCGAGACGGAATGGATATGGCACTCTGCGTGATTGATAGACAACAAAAACAACTTGAGTTTGCCGGGGCTAAAAACCCCTTAATTTTCATTCGCAATGGCGAACTCAACGAACTCAAAGGTAGTAAACTCCCCATTGGAGGCTTCCAAAAAGAAATGGTGAGGGAGTTTGAATCTCATACGATTACGCTCACTGAGCCTACTGCTTTTTATATGTTTTCGGATGGGTATGCCGATCAGTTTGGAGGAGAAATGGGGAAAAAGTTTATGAAAAAATACTTTAAACGGCTTTTAAAGGAAATCCATCAAAAACCGCTGGCTGATCAAAAGAGATTGTTGAATAATCAAATCATTGAGTGGATGGGCAGCAAATATTCTCAGACTGACGATATTTTAGTGGTTGGTTTTAGGGTATAAGTTAGCCTCACTTATATCTCTTTATTAAACTGTATAATTCAATGGTAAGAGGCCATTCATTACTAAAATAGATGGCCCCTCATCCTAAATAATACGCATAAACGCAGCAGGCTTAAAAGCCATCATCAAAACACCCACTTCTATACAAAGCATTTAGTGCTCTTCGGATAGCGGCCTGATTACCACTGGCCACCGCTTCGTCCAGGTTTTGTTCCAATCTGGCACATTCAGCTGCACTTGCCCCAAAACCTCCAGTAATTTTTCTGGCTTGATCAGATGATAATTGATTGGCGTGAAACTTTTTAAATGGTTGATTTTTAGATAACATAACTTACTTAAGTTTAAAATGGTTATACATGTAATGTCTCGGGTTGAAGATGCCAAAATTACTCCCTGGCTTTTATCCAAAAGCCAGTTTTAGACGAGTAACCAAAGCTTATCTCGAGACTGATAATACCGAAAGTAAGTACCCTTGATTTACTGAACAAACTAATTCTACGAGTGCCAGCTTTTGTTTACGATATGCGCCAATTTACTGCCTGAACTCCCTTAACGACGGTACACTGTTCGTTCACGTCCGTAAATAAGCCATTGCCTGATTCAGTAAGTGATCAAAAAGGATTTTGATATGCTCGGTAAAAGCTGAAAAAACTAACCCAGTACTGGCCTCATTCGGTGTTCGCGCAAAGCGATATCAACAAATAACGATTCAAATATTTGGAGGAACTTATTTTTTCCTTTTTGCCAAGTGCAACCAAAACCCGTTAAAATGGTCTTTTATCCAAAAGATTCTGACTATTTTTGTGTACATTCAATTGTAACAGGTGTACACAAAATAAAACTCAAATAGTTGGAATATATAGAATTAAAGATTGAAGTTGCTACTGATTACGCTGATATTCTGGTAGCCGAACTAGCCGACCTTCACTATGAAGGTTTTGTAGAAACCGAACAAGGGTTAGATGCTTATGTACCCGTCGATCATTTTAGCGATGCTGCTTTGCTGGAACTAAGCAAGAAATACCAGGAGTTGTTTGAAATGAATTACACGTCACAAACGTTAGAAAAGCAAAACTGGAACGAAACCTGGGAAAAAAATTATGATCCAGTCATTGTGGGAGACCAATGCATCGTAAGGGCTACCTTTCACGAAATAGCACAAAACTATCCTTACGAAATATTGATCAATCCTAAAATGTCTTTTGGCACTGGGCACCACGCTACTACTACGATGATGATTGCTCATCAATTAGAAATGGATTTTGAGCGTAAAACAGTATTGGATATGGGTTGTGGTACTGGAATATTGGCTATCATGGCCGAAAAACTAAAGGCGGCCAGTATCGATGCGGTAGACATTGACGATTGGTCGGTAGAAAATACCATTGAAAATGTGGCTTTGAATGGTTGCGAAAAGATAAAAGTGCAAAAAGGAACCGTAGAGACCGCTCAACTAGCCGATACTTATGACATTATATTGGCGAACATTAATCGCAATGTATTGATTCATGATTTGCCTTTTTATGATCAACACCTGGCCAACAATGGTTTTTTGGTCATGAGTGGTTTTTATGATGTAGATACTGAACTGATAGAGACTACTGCTCGTAAGTATAATTTAGACTCAATAAATCACAAAACCCAGGATAGCTGGTACTCTATCATTTTTAAGAAGCATTCAATATAACCCCAAAGTAACATTATAAACACGTAGTGAAGCTACTCTAGGAGCTCTTTCTCCCCATACAGTTGCTTCGTTTCATCTTTGGAAAATCATTAGACAAATGAAATTATTACAAACATCACTGCTTGTCTTACTTTTATTGGGCATTTCTATTGCCTCTCAAGCCCAGCGCTATAAATTCCCCAAAGAGGAGGAGAAGTTTATAGGTTTTGTATCTACCGAACTCAATAAAGCAAAAGCTAAATACTCTAAAAGAGTAGCTGAAGCGTTTAGCGCCGTTTGGAATGGTACCGCAGAAATGGCGGGGGCCAAACTTACCGCTGCTCAAAAAGCAAAGATCATAGAAATATCAAAAAAGATGGCACGTAAACGATTCATGATGAATCGCCAATACACCAATTTTTATGGTATGCTAGCCAATGGTATTACTACGCATCACATTGCCCCTAAGCTGGACGATATATTGGAAGTAACTCATCAGGTAGTGTCAAAACTTGGGACTCGAGATGTGACCTTGTATTTCAAGAATCTTCACAACTTTTTCATTTACCAAAAACAGGGCGTATACACCTTGTTTGGGTCTCGATTTAACTCTTTGCGAGCCCTGGATGGCGACTTCTCTATTTCCTTTATCAATACAGATCCCCAAAGTGAGTCCATTACCAAAAACTACATGGATGTATCGAGTGCCGATGCCGACCCTTATTACATCAAAGGCCCTGTCATTGAAATACAAAAGGCCAATTTAGTATTTAAAACTCCTTTTGATTCTCTGTCGGTAAAGAAGACCACTGGAGCATTTATGATTATCCGCGATCGTTTTATTGGCAAGGGGGGTAAATTTGACTGGGAAAGTGTAAACCTGGACCCCAAAAAAGTATACTGTGAATTAAACTACTATAACATCAACATTAGACGCCCCATTCTAAAAAGTAATGATGTTACATTCTACTACTTGTCTTTATTCAAAACTCCTCTAAAAGGAAATTTTGAGTTTCAAAGTCAACGCCGCCGAAACAATTATGCTGCCAATTACCCTCGTTTTATTTCCACCAAAAGCGATATTAAAATGCCCGATATTGGGGGAGGTTTGTCAGTACAAGGAGCTTTTACCCTCATTGGTAACCGGGTATATAGTTCGTCTGCACTCGATGGTACTCCTGCACGTTTTTGGGGTACAAAGAAAATTCAAGATAGCGACGAAGAAGAAACCAGTTTTCTGGCAAAAAGTAACAAATTCCAGGTTTTTCACGAGGATGCAATCATTGACAAAAGTGTATATCGAAAAAACCTTAAAGGCGACTCACTCTCTACCCTCAAATCACGACAAGCCTCTTTGTCTATGTATCTGGCCCTCGATTCCCTCTACCATCCAAAATTGGGCATTAAATACTCCAAAGAAAAAAAGTCAATGAATTTTATACGTGATCGTAGTCATCGCGATGTGCCTTTCATTAATAATCACCACAAGTTCTTTATCCAGGCCGATGTTGTGCATTACGACATTGAGAAAGATACTCTAGATTTCTATATGCTCGGTGGTCAGGGAGTACGCCCTGCTACTTTTGAGTCATTTGATTTTCATAATCAAGAACGTTACACCCGTATGATTGGTGCTTTCTCTTTTCACCCTTTGAAGCTCTTCACCTCTTATGCCAATCGCAACGCTCAGGTAGCTACTGATGATGAAGGAAACGAAACCAAATACTTTTTTGTCCAGGACATTGCCAAAACATATAATAAAAGTATTGGTACCATGAAGGCGGTAGCCAACTATCTACACGAAAGAGGCTACATCCAATACGAACCTCTTACTGGCAAAATATCGCTCAGTTATCGTATTTTACACAATACCTCTACTGATGCTTTTTTAAAGTCGGTGGCAAGAATTAAGAAGGGGGTTCACAACTCAAAGGATTCCAGCAATTATGTACAATATGACCACGACAATATGTTCATTGTATCATTGATGGATACCAAAGATACCAGCAATGCCAACGAAATACGGGTAAATAAAAAGGACACCTCGTACACGGTTAAGGTATATCGCAACGCCAAACGTATTCCTAATGCCAGTATGCAACGTGCCAACCAGGAATTATTAATTCGTGGAATTGATAGTTTCCCGATTAGTGATTCCTTGAACGTAAACATTAAACCGTTTAACAAAGAAGTAAAAATATACGCTAACCGGGCGATTCAAATGGAGCACGGTGAAATTTCGGTAGGTAACTTTAGGTTTATCGGGAAGAAATTCTTTTTCCTTTATGAAGCCTTTTCGCTGGAAATGCCAGAAATAGATAGTGTGCTGTTTTCATTGAAAGATACCATAAGCAACGAAACCAGTGAATATGGATCTGAAATTAGGTTTGGTGCAGGAACTATGCAGATCAATGACCCCAAAAATAAATCGGGGAAAAAACATGGAAAAATTCACGATGGTGTCAACGAAGGACTTACCTACGAAGAGTTTCCAAAGTTAAGTATTCCTGAAGGGGGTAAAGTATTTTTTAGAACCAGTTACCGAAAGGAATACGCTTACGATAGTACGACAGTATTTGAAATTGATGCTCCGATGGAACTGGATAGTTTGACCAGTAAAATCCCCTCCTTTAAGGGAGTCTTTAAATCCAAAATGTTTCCTGACATCCAAGAGCAGATGATTCCTTTGCCCGACAAAAAGCTTGGATTTAGGCATAAACCACCACCAGGGGGTTATCCACTCTATCCTGATCACGAAAAAATCAATAAAGCGCATATTAAGTTTAACAGTGACTTAACGATGACCGCTGAAGGGCTGTATGGTGGAGGAGTTATCAAATACCTGACAACGACCATTAGTTCACCTGAATTCTTTTTTATGCCTGACTCTACTACCTCTGAAAACTCCAACTTCACGGTAAGTAAAGGCAAACTCAACGATGCAGAATTCGCGGATGCTCAAGGAAATACGGCACAGTTAAACTGGATCGTTAGTGCTGATAGTATGATGTTTAATAACAGCAAAGAACTTGAGAAAGCACAGGAAATTTTGAGTGAAAAGGACTTTAAACAGAAATACCGGGAAAAATTATTCAAAATCTACGGTGGAAGTAATCCAATTGCCTTAAGAGGAGACCTCATTGTAAAAAGTAGTGGTTTGTATGCCTCAGGAGAAACGATTCGCCGTGACTTTAGAATCATATCGTTTGAAGAACCTTTTAAATTTGATATTAATCACTTCCAAGGCTTCAAAACCAACATTGAAATCAACTCTCAGGAACGAGATCCTTTTGAATACAATGCAAGTTTCTATACCGATAGCCCAGCCTTATTGCAGGGTAACTTTGTGGATGTAGACTTTGACCTTTCCAAAGGAGAAGCTACCATCAAGCCCTATCCGGAATTTGCAGACTTAGAAGATTTTGATCCATTGGTTTTCCCTTATGCCCAATACAAAACATCTATTAAAGAGGCTATTTGGTCATTGAAAGATCGCTCAATCACGATGAAAGGTGACTCAACGTCTACGTTTACTTCTACTATTTTTGGTGGGGGTGAAATCAACGATGAACGTGATTTGACTTTCAATGCCAGCAACGCTTTTTATGATATCAAAAACTTGAGTATGCAGCTTGAGGGCATTCCTTACATTGTATCGGCAGATGCTAAGATATTCCCAAATGAAGGAAAAGCTACTGTTTTGAAAAACGCAGAGATGCAAACCTTGAAACAGGCTCGTTTGGTAATTGATACTTTGAATGGATACCACCGATTATTTAATGGAGAAATTGACATAAGGTCCCGACTGGAATTTGCTGGACAGGCGACCTATCAGTTTATCAATGTAATTAAGGATACCTTTAATATTAAATTTGATAAGTTTAAGCTAACTGATGCCGATAAAATCAAAGGGGTAAACCCAGAAGAGAAAAAATTGGCGCAACAGCGAAGAAGAAGAGGACAAATTGTTCCCAAGCACACCATTTCCCAAGGAGAAGTAAAAGAAGAAGATAAATTCTATCTCACGACCAGGATTTTGTATAAGGGAAATGTAAAAATGTACGCAGACCGGAAACCCCTCGAGCTGGATGGAGCGATAAAACTAGATTTGAGTACCAGGGAAAACTTTGATAGTTGGCTCCCCTACAAGAGTGATAAGGGGGACTCGGTGGTGCTGGAGATCAAAGAAAAAATCAAGGTAGGCAAAGGCATTTATCTGACTTCGGGGCTACACTTTACCCATGATGGTGACGATTTATATACTACTTTCTTATCACCATCTATCAACAAAAATGATTTTGAGGTATTCTTAGCCTCTGGTAACTTGTCTTACAACCCTGCGATCAACGAGTTTAAGATAGAACCCAAGGAAAAAACCCAGCGAAAAAGCTATGAAGGAAACACCCTGATTTACGATGACTCCAAGGCCACCGTGTTTATGGAAGGGAAATTTAATATTATGGATAAACATAATAGTAAATACATCAATAGCTCTGGTATTGCCCACGTAGGAATGAAAGACAGCACTTATCGTCTGGATATTTTTATGGCGGTTGATTTACCGATACCTCCCAAAGCCTTGGCATCTATGGCGCAGAATATTCAAACAGTGAAAGAAATCAAGCGTCGTAACCTGAATCAAAATGATACTTTGTTTAACAGGGTAGCAGAGTTGGTAGGAGATAAAGACATTAAAAGCTATTTGGCCAAAGCAGCCAGAGTATCAGAGCCTTTGCCATTTTATCAAATATCTAAAACGCTGCTCAAACCCATTGTTCTCTCTGAAGTTCCGCTTAAATGGTCTACCGAGTTCCATACTTTCCATAGTCATGGACAAATTGGCCTGATGAGTATTTTGGATAAAGAATTTGATACGAAAGTAGATGGCTTTTGCGAGATACGAAAGAATCCTAACGGGGATGCTTTTACACTATATCTTCACGTGAGTCCTACCTTATGGTACTTCTTCGATTTAGACCAGGATAACCTGATGATGATTTCTTCGGATGAAACATTTAACGCCGAAATAGAAGCGAAAGCCAAACCTGGAGGAAAAGGTAAATTCGGGCTGGAACTCGCCGGGATAGATCAAAAAGAAGCGTTTCTACAAAAATTCAAAGAGGTGTACGGCGAAAGTATCAAAGGTGCAGGAATACAAGACGAAGATCCGGGAGATGATGATATCGATGATGATAAAAAAGATGACGATGTGAAGAAGGATGACAAAAAAGACGATGATGTAAAGAAAGATGACAAAAAAGACGATGATGTGAAGAAAGACGACAAAAAAGATGACGATGTGAAGAAAGATGATAAAAAAGGTGACAAGAAGAAAGATGATAAAAAAGATGACAAGAAGAAGGATGTAAAGAAAGACGATAAAAAAGGTGACAAGAAAAAAGATGGTAAAAAGAAGAAAAAGAAAAAGAAGAAAAAAGATGGTTTCTAAACTTAGAAATCATCCCAGCCTTTAACTGTTTCTTTTAAATAAATATATCAAAGTCAGTTTCTCTATAAATTGAGAAGCTGACTTTTTTTATAACCACCTAGTAGTCAACTAGCATATCTTAATATTTATTTCACAAACGATTATTTATTAAGCCACAAGTTCTTTGTAACTTTTCTTGCCCTATGTCTCGCATTTAACCCTTAATAAATCAATTATGAAACTTTACACTAACTTAATACAGAGGTTTTATATACATATCTGATAAACAGGTGACTTTTCATACTTTACGTTATTAGAATTAAAGTCTCTCATTAATTTTTTGTCGGATTTTTTTTCAAATTTCACCTAACTCCTGAAAGGGTTAATGGTTATAAAAATAGTCTAAACATTACAAGTCTTTGATTAATCTAACTTCATGTATTAATTTTAGGACTTGCTTTAGCAATTTATTAACCTTGGATTAATATAGAATTAACGTAAAAATGGATATATTACTCATCTTATGCGCATCAATAGTAGCCTATCTTCTTGGCTCTATTCCTACCGCAGTTTGGTATTCTAAATTTCGTCATGGCATAGACATTCGAGAACATGGTAGCGGAAATGCAGGGGCTACCAACACCTTTAGAGTACTAGGAAAAAAAGCAGGTTCTATCGTGATGGGTGTAGATATATTGAAAGGTTTTCTGGCTACTTCATTGGCCTGGGTATTAGAGTTTTATGAAATAATAGCTCCTTTCGATGAGTTCTATATCTACAAAATGATTTTCTATAAACTTATCTTTGGTAGCTTAGCCATTGTAGGGCATATATTCCCAATTTTTGCCAACTTTAAAGGAGGTAAAGGCGTAGCCACTCTACTTGGTATGATGCTCGCAGTACACCACACGGCTACCTTATTGTGTGTGGGGGTATTTGTAATTGTACTTTTCTCTTTCCGTTATGTTTCATTAGGTTCACTATTAGCTACTTTGTCATTCCCCTTGTTATTGTTAAGCCCTCGTTTTCGCCCAGAAGACCCCATCGTGATTGTATTTGGTTTTCTCATGTTTACCATCGTAGCCCTTACCCATCAAAAAAACATTGTTCGTTTACTCCAGGGAGAAGAAAGCCGAGCCAATATTCGCATCAAAAGACGACAATAAAACCACCAGAAGATAAAAAATTGACAGAGCCAGGGTTTAACAACTACTGGCTTTTTTATTGAAACAAACTTTCTTTGATCAGGATAAAAATCCCCATCAGTAAAACAAACCACCCAAAGCTTACTTTAAGCTTCGAGGGTGATACAAATTGACTGATGTAAATCCCCAAGTAAATACCTCCGATAGCCAAGCCCGCAAATAATCCTAAAAAGCTCCATTGTATGCTTTGCTCCATTACATCGCCTATAAACCCAATCAGTGAATTGAAAGTAATGATAAGTAAGGAAGTGCCTATAGCTTTTTTGACTGGTAGCTTGGTGAAAAACATGAGAGAGGGTACAAACAGAAATCCTCCTCCTGCGCCTACCATTCCTATAATAAGGCCTACAATGCTACTTTGTGTAATAATACGCGCATAATTCCAGGACTCAGTATCTTCTTTGGGGTCGGTTGGCACCTTTCTGCCCCTAATCATGGAAATGGAGGCCAACAACATAACAATAGAGAAGAAGATCATTAAGGATACCTCTTTGGTAAGCACAAAGCTCCCAACGGTTAACAGCTCCTTAGGAAGGGAAGGTAGGATGAATTTTCGAGCAATGAAAACGGTAAATAGAGAAGGTAATCCAAAAAAGAGTGCTGCCCGATAACTTACCAACTGTTGACGGGTGTAGGATATTACTCCATTCAACGCTGCAATGCCTACTACAAACAGAGAGTAAGCTGTAGCCAACGATGGGGCTATTTTAAACAAATACACCATAATTGGTACCGTTAAAATGGCTCCACCTCCACCAAACAATCCCATCGTAAACCCCACCAAGATAGCAAGGAAAAAACCCAGTAAATCAATAAACTCCATACCTATGATAATCAGTAATCCTTAATCCGTCAAACACTCCTGTTTTGTTGCTTTGTTAGCAAGGCCAAAACTAGTAGTCAACATCAAAAATTTATTTGAACGGATAAGTATCTTGATATAGTATAAAACATCCAAAGATTTTTTCATAAAAAAACCACTCTTGCATTTAATTTGCGTAAAAAATATGCATAAAAAACGTTATTTTTCATAAGTTTGCGGCTAACACGGCATAAGTAGTGCCTCATGTGTTGGTAAAACTAATTTTATCAATTAGTTTTGTGCCGAATTTTGTCGAGCCCCTTGGTGGGTTCAACTATCGCAAACTTTTAAGTTAGATTGTAATTTTAACCTTATAAATAAAAATCAATGGCAAACGTTGGTAAAATTACGCAAGTAATCGGTCCCGTAGTAGACGTTAGTTTTACAGATGACAGCAGTCATCTACCTAAAATCTTGAATGCCCTTGAAGTAACCAAAGAAAACGGTCAGTTAGTAGTATTGGAATGTCAGCAACACCTTGGTGAAGATACTGTTCGTACCATTGCTATGGAAGGTACCGAAGGCTTACAGCGAGGCATGGAAGTTACTGATAAGGAGGCTCCTATTTCAATGCCTACGGGTGATGGAATCAAAGGAAGATTGTTTAATGTAGTTGGTGAAGCCATTGATGGTATTGAAAACCCCGAAACTGATCGCCGCGTGCCTATCCACCGTGCCGCTCCTACCTTTGATCAGTTGACTACTGAGACTGAAGTTCTTTTTACTGGTATTAAAGTAATTGACCTACTTGAGCCTTACGCCAAAGGTGGTAAAATTGGATTGTTTGGTGGTGCAGGAGTAGGAAAAACCGTATTGATCCAGGAATTGATTAACAACATTGCAAAAGCTTACGCTGGGGTATCTGTATTTGCCGGTGTAGGTGAGCGTACTCGTGAAGGAAATGACTTGCTTCGTGAGATGATCGAATCTGGGATTGTAAACTACGGTGATGAGTTTGAAAAGGCTTTGCACGAAGGTGGATGGCCTCTAGATAAAATTGACCGTGAAAAACTGAAAGAATCAAAAGCTACTTTCGTTTTTGGTCAGATGAACGAACCTCCTGGTGCTCGTGCTCGTGTGGCACTTTCAGG
>DMXI01000502.1 GCA_003483885.1 Microscillaceae bacterium | reverse complement strand
TTTGAAGAACTAGTATTGAAGTAGGTGAGCTTAAAGTTAAAGGTCAGTGATTTGTATGATTCTTCAGCATAAGCATTGAGCCACTTAATAATGGGATCATAAAAATCTACTGTATCCTCAAGGTACGACTCTCCCGAAATTTCGCACACGGAAGTTTCGGCATCCAACTTTACAGTTGGTGTAAAATAAATGCCTCTTTGCCCCTTGATATATAAGTTTTCCATAATAACTTTATTTATCTTGCAATTTTAACAGATAAAGTAAAAAATGTATAATCATCATCAATTTTTCTGCTTTTCATTTCCAGTGGATTTTCGGATAATAAAGCAGACTGAATAAGCCCAATACCCGCTCCCCGAGCACCTGCCATCAACGATAATTTGCGCATGTGCCTTTTATACATTCTCAAAGATTTGGTATCCATATCGTTAATTACCTTGCATCTTTCTTTCAATAATTTAATAGAAACTGTGCTTGCTAAATTACCCGTTTCGAGATAGTAATGTTCATTGGAACGAGCAATAACAATATATCCAACTTTTTCTTGTTTGCGAAAATGATTGTATTCGCTTGAATAATATAAAATATTTTGAGCTAATTCAATACAGATTGCGTGAAGTTTTCTGAAAACTCGGGGGTTTTCCTTCATGTTGTCTTGAATTTCTTTGCTAATTTCAGAGAGAATAATGTCTGTTACCGGACCTGTGTAGGAGAGAAGCACCTCATGTTTGCTATGGAAATCCGATTGGTAAGTAAAAAAATTGATTTTTTCAGACATTGTTTGCGCTAAATGCATTAAGTGATAACTAAATTTATGGGACGATATCCTCCACTAAATTTGAAAATGTTATTTGACTGTTTTGTGATGTTTTTAATTTGTTAGAATTGGAACTGTAAATTAACGATCAAAAATTGAGCAATTTTATTTAGCCACAGTAGTTTGTTGTTCATTTAACGAAAAAACCTAAAATAAAGCAATAAATCTCCTAATTTTGTAATAAGTTTTTAGAGTTTTGCCTAGAATCCAGCAAAATACTAATCTATGGGTAATCCTTTGGTAACTTTTCCATAACCTACTACAATTGTTTGAGGTTTTCCTCCAAACTCAATTTCCACTGCTACTCTTCCTATGTCTGGAAATGTCTTTTTTACGGTTCCATTTCTAAAAGAAGCTATTTTTACCACTTGTACCCGATCTCCTGGCTTAGCATCAAGTCTTATAGGAACAGGGACACAATCCTTTTTGTTATAAACTTTTATTTTTCCGGTAAACCCCACTGTAAGCACATCTTCGTTGACTACCCTTACTACTTGAGCGTAGTCATACCCAAGTTTAGACTTTACGGCCAAGTAAGAACCTGGCTGCCAAGGTTGATTAAGCACGACAAAACTATTGGCTTGTGCCTGATCTGTAGGTTGGTTTGGCTCATACGGAGTATCGAGGTATTGTATTTTGGGAGTAGCAGGGTTTGCGTTATCTACTACAATGGCAGTGCGCATACTGGCACCACGGTTTTGTTCCCAAGTCAGTAATACATCTCCTTTGTTGGCGGTGGCTCCTTTGGGTATAGGAATAATCATCGAGTTAGGCATCATGATCTCTTTACCAATAGATTTTAATTTTGACTCCACAGCTCCTGGTTCCACCATTTCCCGACTATGAAATATCAACACCATTTGATCTTTGCCTTTGAGGTAGCCATCCTCGATCCACTGAAGCATGGGTGCCAATACATATTCCTGTGCTTTGGCAGTGGTATTTACTGTAGGGAAGTCAAAAGGGATTTCACCTGGTTTGCGGTTTTTCAGGTTTTTTTGGGGAGCCTCAGCAACGACTTTCTGTATGGTATCCTGTTCGCTTATACTGTCCATAGATTCAGTATTGGCATTGTTTGAGCTACCACAAGCCCACAGGCACATAATACCCAGGATTAGCAAAGGGCTAAAACATAACTTAAGGTAATTCATTAGGGGCAATTGTTTAGTTAAGCTAATGCAATGGAACAACCTTGTAAAATCTAAGTACTGTGGAACAAAAGTTTGTTTGTATTTCCAAAACTATTCTAAAATTTCCACTTCTTGTATGGTCTTACCGATAGGGAGACCATACAATGCCTTCTTTGGTCTCGCCCATTTGTTTGTTAACCAGGAAGACCAAAGACCCGAGGGAGTTTTTGGAATAGTAAATTGTTTTTGTTCGAGTGTACTAAGTGTGATTCAGGATGCTCCTGAGTGCACATTTAAATTTAACTCTAAGAGTAATTTTTAAACATACTCTGAAATCAAAAGTAAGTAAATTTATTGGGAATCATTTGATTATTCTTTGTGAATAGCCGCGATAATATCCAGAAGTTGTTAGATTGGGATCAGAAAGAGAAACTACAAAGAAATAAATCATACAAATAATCAACTTTTATAAACACAATGCCCATGCAAGTATTGCAAACCCCTGACAGTCAGTTTGATAATCTGCCAGGATACCCTTTTGAACCCAAATATGTTTCGGTAGATGATGCCCTGCAAATGCATTATATAGACGAACATCCCGAAGGTGCTACCGAAACCGTACTGATGCTACATGGTGAGCCGTCCTGGTCTTATTTATATCGTAAAATGGTACCCGTTATTGCCAAAGCGGGGTATCGGGCCGTAGCACCTGACCTAATTGGTTTCGGAAGATCAGATAAACCTACGAAAACCTCAGATTATACCTACAAAAGTCATCTTACCTGGGTAAAAGCATTTATTGATAAACTGGGTTTGAAAGATATTACCTTGTTTTGCCAGGATTGGGGTGGCTTGTTAGGATTGAGATTGGTAGCAGAAAACCCTGATAGGTTTAAAAGGGTAGTAACTTCCAATACATTTTTGCCCACAGGAGATATTAAAATGCCAGATTCGTTTAAACAGTGGAAAAAATACTCACAAGAAGTACCCGAGTTTCCAGTAGGTGGAATTATACAGCGAGCTACTACTACTCAATTGAGCGATGATATTGTGGCAGCGTACAATGCACCGTATCCTGACGAAACTTACAAGGCAGGGGCCCGCATTTTTCCCGCGTTGGTACCCGATAGTTCAGACAATGTAGAGTCAGAGGCTAATCGGAACGCTTGGAAAGTGCTCAATCAATGGAAGAAACCTTTTTTGACTTGCTTTGGCGATTCAGACCCTATTACTAAAGGAGCAGATTTGTTTTTCCAGAAAATGATTCCTGGTGCCAAAGGACAGGCACATACTACAGTAGCGGGTGGTGGACATTTTATTCAGGAGGACCGAGGCGAAGAGTTGGCACAAATTGTCAACGATTTTATAAAGGCAAACTAAGATCTGAGTTGGTAAAGTGTATTTTTAGACGATCGTTTTATCCACTCAATGGTTGACTGTTTATATGGTTTTGCAATGCGTTGCGAAACCATATGACAATCTACACTAGAGATAATTTCATAAGTCGAAACGACTTCTTAGTATTTCCCTAAGACATTGTTTACACCCTTATACCAATCCACAACATATCATCGCGTTGCGTAGTGCCTTTCATATGCCGTTCAATGCGCTCTTCTAGAAGTTGTTTTTGAGTAGCTATAGGCTGAGTAGCCATTTGATTTAATAGTTGGATTAAGCGTTGACTGCCAAACTTTTTACGTTCAGCATTGTTTTGATCTTGAATACCGTCAGAGCCTGCGTAAAGTATACTGCCTTGGGGCAAATGTATTTCTTGCTCACTAAAATTTGTGATTTTACTATTGAGTACTCCTATCGATTTGCGATCTCCCTTCACGATTTGTACTTCGTTGGCATCTGGCACTGCGTAATACAATGGACTTTTGGCTCCAGCAAACACCACCTTTGAATAATGGTCTTCTTGCTTGCAAAGCTTCAGGATCACTGCATCCATTCCCCCTCTTACCTGAGTAGTATTTTCTTGATTCAATGCTAAATTCATTTGACGATTTAAATCATCTAAAATGAGTCGGGGAGTGGTAATCCCTTCCTGGAAAACAATTTTATCTAATAGGTTGATGCCTATCAAGCTCATAAACGCGCCCGGCACGCCATGTCCAGTACAATCAGCTACTACTATGATAAGGTCGTCACCCACTTTTTTGAGCCAATAAAAATCCCCTGACACAATATCTTTTGGGCGGTAAATAACAAAATAATCCTGAAGTAACGCTTGCAAATCCTGCTCAAATGGCAACATGGCTTGTTGAATCGTACGTGCGGCTCTTATACTACCTTGAGTTCGTTGTTGTTGCTGGTTCAAGCTAATGTTTTGCTTCTCGATATAATCTCGCTGGGTAATAATTTCTTCCTGGTTTTGTCGGAGTTCTTCGTTTAGTTGAACCAGTTCCTGTTTTTGTTCGTGTAGCTCATTTTTTTGCAGAATGAGCTGGCCATTGAGGTTTTTTTGGATTGCTCGACTCCTAAAAGCAAATATGCTAATAACAAGTACCGCCGCCAGTATCCCCAAAGTACCCAGCAAATAAAAACGCTCCCTTTGCAATTTTTTTTCATTTTCTACCTGTAGTTTGTCTTCTTTAGCCTTTTGCTCGGCTTTTAGAATAGCTTGTTTTTTATCAAAGGCGTAGTTCAGCTCCAGGCGGGTAAGTTCTTTAGTTTTCTCATTGTTTAACAAGGAATCCTTGTTCTGAGTATAAATGGTTTGATACTTAAATGCTTGGGAATAATTTTTCAATTGTTTATAACTCTGAGCCACGATCCAGGCAGCATCCATTACGAAAGGATACTCTTTTTGTTGTAGCCCCAGTTCTACCGTTTTTTTGCCAAGTGTGATCGCTTTTTTTAGTTCCTTTTTCTTGCGATAAACACTCGATAAACGATACAGGCTTTCTATTTCTAAGTGGCGTAGTGTATCACGTTGGGCTATATCCAATGCTTTTTGCTGGTAATAAATGGCTGAGTCTAATTTATTTTGAAAGTTCATCACAAACCCCATCAGAGAGTAAGACAAAGCTGCATTCTTAAGTAAATTTTCGGTCAAACAAATGTTCAGTGCTTTTCGGTAAGAAGCCAATGCTCGATCGTAATCTTTCAAGTCTTTGTAAGTATTTCCCATATTGGTATAGGTATACATCATACTTGAGGGGCTTGCTTTTCGCTTTTGCTTAATCGCCAATGCTTTTTGATGAAACTCGAGCGCTTTAGTATGTTCACGAAGGTCCTGATAAATATTACCAATATTGTTGTATGATTTTGCCATAAGGCGTTCATCATTCAGCTCCTCTTGAATGGCCAATGCCTTATGGTAATATTCCAGTGAGTTGGTATAATCTCCTTTTTTAGAGTATAATACGCCTAAGTTATTATAGGCGCGTGATACCCCTTTTTTGTTGGCGATTTTCTGATGGTTGGCTAAAGCTTTTTTGTAATACTCAACAGCTTGTACATAGTTGCCCTGAAAATAGTAAGAAACAGCAATGGCATTGTTGGCATTGGCAATACCAAGCGTAAAGTTAAGTTTTTGGGCCAGTTTCAAGGCTTGCTGAGAAATAATGCGGGAAGTGTCAGGAGAGTGCCGCCAATAGCCTCGACAAAGGCGGTTGAGTACTTTTACCCTTTGAGTATCGGCTTTGCTGGTAGCCAATAGCTTTTTTAGGCTATCGGTTTGAGCATTTTGTCCTTGCACCGGGTAAACAATAGATAGATAACAGAAGCATAGTAACCAAGAATAATATTTAAGAAGGATAGATGGTTTTTTTAAATGGTAATATAATTTGTTCATTCTCATTTAGTATAGCTACAACTTAGCTAAGTTACAATAATTTACTTCAATATGCATTTATCAGTAAGTGTTTTTATTGTCAGTGGTTGATATACCTTTATAATCTTATACTTATGAGGATAATAAACCTATAATATTGGGAAGCTATACTTGATAATCAGGCTTTGTAGAAAGGGGAAGGTTATTTTTGTTGGATATATTTGAGGTTCAAGATTCCAGCAATTTTATTAATTTTGTACGAGGTAGACTAAGCAACGAAATATGGAATTACAAGAACTGATGAACGAAATTAAGACCAAGCTAGAGGGCAAGCAGGCACCCCAAAATGTGCCTCCCTTTAACCTCCAGACTCAGGTCAATAGCATACAAAAAAGTGTATTTTGGGTAGTACACAATCATTACGATCTAGGGCACTCGCTGGACCCATTAATCACTTATGCAGCACGTGCTGACCAGCCGCTGGACAAATTTTTGGAAATGTTTCAGAATGTAATGCTCGAGGCATACAAGCATTCACAAACCCATGCGAAGTGATGTCTTCGAATACAAAAAGCCTGGATATCACCTTATGGGTATATCCAGGCTTTAGATAAATCTTTGCCTGTAAACTTACTGAGGAGTTACATTCTCTTTATTGTCACTTTCCCCAGTGCTGGTAGTGTCAGAAGGGTTCGCCTGACCACCTGCGGCATCTTCAGTATTAGGTGTTTTGGTTTCGTCGCTGCTGCTTCCACCACAAGCTTGCAGGGTAAAAGTCAACGCGAGTACACAAAAAAGTTTCGTGAAAAATTTCATATCGTTTGCTGGATTATAGTTTTCAAACAATTAACATGCACAAACTTATCACTTTGATGCCAAGCCTCAAAAATTCAAGGATAATTTAAACATTCCTCTACATGATACTTTCGCCGTAGCGTAAGGTCATTTTGAATGGCTCAGGGCTCCCTTCAACTGATTTACTGATCGTGATCGTTTTTTTATCCTCTAATTTATCGATTTTATATTTTTCATTGACCTGGGTTTTGTTGCCATCAAACTCTTGGGTGCCTTCCAAAATCAACATGCCACCTTTTACGCTAAAAGTACCATTGATTTCCGCTACAGGGGTGTATTGTTTGAATTTGTTACCTTCCATAAAATTGAACTGACTCATATTATCCTTATCACCCCAAGTACCTATTAACTGTTGAGTCATTTTGGCATCGGCTTCGCTACCTGTATTATCTGTGGTGGTCTCCTCGGTGGTAGTGGTGGTTTGGTCATTGCTGGCTTTATTGTCACCAGCTTGGGTAGTATCGGTACTAGCACTGGTAGTGTCAGTCGTATTATTCGTTTGCTCTCCACCCCCACAAGATTGTACACTAAAAGCAATGAGGGTAATGAGTAACAATTGTGTAATTGATTTCATGTGCGTTTTTTTAAGATTTTGTATAGATTTAATTCTTCTGATAGGGTTTAATCTCCAAACGATTTAGTCAGCTTAAAGGTCATTTTTACTTCTCCTTCCTGAAGAATTAATTGATAAGGAGGTTGCTCAGTCACTTGAACAATTTTATAAATCATAGTGCCTTTTCGTCCAGTATTTTTTTCGTATTCTTTCTTGTTATCAGCCTCTACAATCAAGGTGTTGCCGTTTTCTACCCGATAGGTACCTTTGAGATCGGCGGCAGGGTCGGTGTAGGCGCATCGGTTGGCTTCCGGGCCAAAAGTAAACGAAGTCATATCGCCTTGTGACCAAACTCCTGTCAGGGTGCGTTCCATGATGCCATTTTTTTCGGCATCGCCAGTGTCTTTTTGAGTGGTTTTGTCTTCTGTTGGTGTGCTATCCTTGTTTTCCTTAGAGTTATCGGTTTTTTCAGTGGTGTTGGTTGTCGCACTGGTATCGGGCGTGGTGTTGGTAGTGTCAGTTGTATTATTACCTTTTTCGCCACCCCCACAAGATTGTAAGCTAAAAGCAATGAGGGTAATGAGTAACAATTGTGCAATTGATTTCATGTTCGTATTTTTAAAGTTTTTTGAAAAAAAATTAGTGGGCAAAAGTTAATGAAAATAGGATGGAAACTTGGTATTTTGCCCGAAAATCTAGACTTTTATTCAATAGTTTTAACAATTGCTCAACGGATTTAGCAAATAGATTTTACTTTAAAATTTTACCTTCATGATTGTATACAATGTCACCGTATTGATAGAAAATGATGTGCGTGAAGAATGGCTGGAATGGATGAAAAAACACCATGTACCTGAGGTAATGGCTACGGGATGTTTTGTAGAAAACAAGGTAATGAAGGTATTGGTAGATGACCCCAAGGCTATAGCCACGACTTATGCTTTTCATTACTTGGCCAATAGTATGGAAGACTACCAACGCTATGTAGACAATTACGCCGAAAAGCTACGCAACGACACTGTAGCAAGATACGGAAACAAACTAAATGCTTTTCGCACCTTGCTTGAAGTGATAGAATAAGTCATTAGTCTACCGTTGACAGTCCACAGTCGACGGCTAGAAGCTGAAAATATTTGATAAAAATTACTAAAACTGTGGACAGTGGACTGTCGACCGTCGACTCAAAAAACTAGACTCTATGAAAAAACTCTTTTTGTTTGATGCCATGACCATGATCTACCGGGCCCATTTTGCGTTTAGCAAAAACCCTCGGATCAATTCCAAAGGAATGAACACCGGAGCGGTGCTGGGATTTACCAATTCGCTGGTAGAGGTATTGGAAAAACAAAAACCTACCCATATTGGTATCGCCTTTGATACCAGCGAGCCTACCTTTCGTCATGTAGAATACAAAGAATACAAAGCCAACCGCGAAGAACAACCCGAAGACATTACCAATGCGATTCCTTATATCTATCAAATGGTAGAGGCTTTTAATATTCCAGCGTTGGTATTGCCTGGTTATGAGGCAGATGACATCATAGGAACCATTGCCAAAAAAGCTGTTAAGGAGGGGTTTGACGAAGTGTATATGTGGACCATCGATAAGGATTATGCGCAGTTGGTAGAAGATAAAATTTTCTTATACAAGCCCTCATACATGGGCAATGGGGTAGATATTTGGGGAGTAAAAGAAGTACTAGCCAAATTTGACATTCAGCGGGTAGACCAGGTTATTGACTTTTTGGGAATGCAAGGCGATGCCGTAGATAACATTCCAGGGATTCCAGGAGTAGGGCCAAAAACGGCCATTAAGTTTTTGAAAGAATATGATACAGTAGAAGGACTACTGGCCAATACTGACAAACTTAAGGGCAAACAAAAAGAAAAAGTAGAGGCTAATAAAGACCAGGCCTTGCTTTCAAAAAAACTGGCGACTATTAATATCGAAGTGCCCATCGAGTTTAGTGAAGAAGCATTGAGTTGGGTAAGCTTTGACAAAGACAAAGTAAAAGCTTTGTTTGAAGAATTAGAGTTTAGAACGCTTACCAAGCGACTATTCAAAGAAGCAACTCCTGCAACAGCCAAGAAAAAGGCCAAACGTAGTCCCAAAGTGGCGGCTAACCAAATGGGTTTGTTTGGCGATGGGGTAACCGCTGATGGCAACACTGCCCAACCAGTGACAAGCCTGGCTAATATTCACAATACGTTGCATCATTATTACTTGATTGATACACCTGAGTTGCGCAAAAAACTAATTGAGCACCTGGAGCAGCAAGATGAGTTTTGTTTTGATACCGAAACCACCAATATAGAAGCCCAAAACGCTGAACTAGTAGGTATTGCTTTTTCTACCTATGCCAAAGAGGCCTACTATGTGCCGGTACCTGCCGATCAGAAAGAAGCTCAAGCCATTGTAGAGGAGTTTAGAGGCGTATTTGAAAATGAAAAAATTGGAAAAATAGCCCAAAACCTTAAGTATGACTTGGTAGTCATGCGGAATTATGGAGTAGAAATCCAAGGGAAGTTTTTTGATACCATGTTGGCGCACTATTTATTGCAGCCTGATATGCGCCACAATATGGATGTATTGGCCAAAAGCTATTTGCACTACGAGCCAGTAGAGATTACGACCTTGATTGGTAAAAAAGGCAAGAAGCAAGGCAATATGCGGGATGTAGAGGCCGAAAAGATCAAGGAGTATGCAGGGGAAGATGCGGATATTACGCTACAGCTCAAGGAACTGTTTGATGCCCAGATTGAAGCTCAGGACATGCGTCATCCGGCTCCGGAAGATGGTCAAAAAAATGGGGCAAATAAGGTAACACTACGCAAGTTGATGGACGAGGTGGAAACGCCTTTGATCGAGGTATTGGCTACTGTAGAAAGCAACGGAGTGCGTTTGGACAGCGAAAGCCTGGCAGAGTTCTCCAAGGAGTTGACCAAGGAAATAAAAGTGCTCGAGGAAAAGATTTATAAAATTGCGGGAGAAACCTTCAATATTGCTTCACCTAAGCAATTGGGAGATATTTTGTTTGGCAAACTGAAACTAGACGACAAAGCCAAAAAGACCAAGTCGGGGCAATATGCCACTGGGGAGGAAATTTTGGTAAAACTGGCCGACAAAAATGGGATTGTACAGCATATTTTGGATTTCCGAGGGCTGCAAAAGCTACAAAATACCTATGTAGATGCTTTGCCCGAATTGGTAAACCCAAAAACCGGATTGATTCATACCTCTTACAACCAAGCCGTAGCCGCTACTGGGCGATTGAGTTCTACCAACCCCAACCTGCAAAACATTCCCATCCGTACACCTCAGGGGCGAGAAGTACGTCGAGCCTTCATCCCACGCAGTGATGAGTATGTATTGTTGGCCGCAGATTATTCGCAAATTGAGCTACGGATTATGGCCGAGTTTAGCCAGGACCAGACGATGATTCAAGCTTTCCAAAATGGAGAAGACATTCACGCCACTACCGCGAGTAAAATCTACAAAGTACCACTAGACCAAGTAGATAGCGATATGCGTCGCAAGGCCAAAACTGCCAACTTTGGAATTATTTATGGAATTTCGGCCCACGGGCTTTCCGAGCGTTTGAATATTCCCCGCAAAGAAGCCGGAGAAATTATCAAAGCCTATTTTGAGGAATTTCCAGCGGTGAAAAAATACATGGACGAAGTCATCAACAAGGCCCGTGATCAGGAATACGTAGAAACTATCCTGGGACGTCGTCGTTATTTGCGTAATATCAACTCGCGCAATGCGGTAGAACGAGGTAATGCCGAACGCAACGCCATCAACGCTCCTATACAAGGAAGCGCGGCCGATATGATCAAAATTGCGATGCTTCGTTTGCACGAATTTCTCAAAAAAGAGAACCTTAAAAGCAAAATGATTTTACAAGTACACGATGAATTGGTGTTTGATGCCCACAAAGACGAGCTGGACATCTTGAAACCTGCCATTGTAGATTTGATGAAAAATGCTTTATCGTCTATTAACCGCACCATGCAGGTGCCCATGGAAGTAGAAATAGGAGAAGGACAAACTTGGCTGGAGGCGCATTAGAGAGCATTCGGCCCACGGGCGACAGCCTATAATTTAGAGCTTTATATTTTTACAAAACCGTTATTGATCTTAGACAGATCGGTAGCGGTTTTTTCGTTCCAATCTCTGCTAGCCTTAGTTTAGCGAAGCAGTAACTAAGACTTTAACTGACTTTGTGTAGCAAGATGAGAGTGTATGAACCAATTTGGCTTAGCCAAGACAGTTACTAGTAGAGTCATATGACTTTTAATAGTTACAATTCACCTGCAGTTTTTGGGTCTTACCGAAGGGAGACCTAAAAAAGCCACTCAATAGCTGGAAGTCGTTTTATCGCAAAATAAGCGTGGTTCCCAAAAGCGATTCTGTCTCCTTTCAGTAAGACCAAAGGCCCGAAATTATGAAAGATCAAGTGATTGCACTACAGACTGTCCAGTATCCTTCTTACTTAGTGACCGTTTCGCTCAAGCTAAGTTTTAGTTAACATAATAAATATTTATAAAATAACTTTTAGTGGTTTTATCTTATCTTTTAGCCCTGATAGATTTCAAAAACCTGTCAGGGCTGGAGCCAAAACTAAAATATCATTTGGCAAATTGTATCAAGAAGTACTGGTAAAGGATGGATCCCACCAAAAATACTTTTTAGGGGCACCACCAATGGATATCGCAATTTTGATTTGATAAGTACACTCTCCTTGGTTAAAAACCCTTCCGATCCATTGATAGGCACCAGAATCTTGTTTTTTAGGGTATCCCCAGTTGCCGAAAATATCGGTGCCATTGGAAATCTCAAATGCTTCTATCTCGACCGTATCACCTTGGTTACCGGCATTGTCGATAGGGAACACATTAAACCCAATAGAGGCATTGGTGGTCACTTGTGAATGAAGTTCAAGCCCTCCTTCTCCCGTGCTGCCTCCATTCAAGTTGTTGTCCATCATATAAATACCAGTATTGGAGTATGGCCCAGAAGTTTGGCTATATAGGCGTGCGGTATCCACTGCAATGTTTACTACATATAATGGAACTACCGATTGATTGATTGCATCGTTCATGATTTTTGATTTTTTAAGTTTTACAACAACTGTTTATTTTTTGGTAGGAGTAATGGTGACAGGTAAGGTAACGGTAATGCCTCCATTGTAGCTGAACTGAATATCAGAATTTACATTGCCTGAAACCGTCGCTTCGTCTAATTGACCCGTGAAGGTATTAGGACTTTTTGGGACCACTTTAGGTGGTGTATTCCATCCTGACTCGGTGCCTACCTGAGTGATTGTAAAATCACCTTTGAACTGAGGGTCAAGAGGGAGCACTGTCCAACAAACTTTACTTCCTGAGATCACCTTGGTAGTAAGTTGGGCCGTGCCCTCACCTGAGGAATCCTGGCTTCGGTTAGAAACGGCATAACAGCCGGTGGTTTTGCCTTGAGCGAGCGCGTTTACATCTACCCATACCTGGATAAATACACTACATTGATTTGGTTGGATTTGCATAATTTTTTCTTGAAAGAGAAAGCCTACTCTGTTAAAGGCTTTTCAGCATCCGCCTTTTGCGTAGCGATTAAGGAAGTCTTGCCAAATTTTAACAAGATGATCCCTTAACCGATTAACAATACAAACTTACCTCTAAACCACTGTTTCCATTTTCTGAAAAAAGACAATGATTTGTTGAAATGGGACTTTAAAAACAAGACCTAGGTAATTGTTTATGAGCGGTTTATAGGTAGCAGGATCTGGCAATAAAGTGATGATAAGAGTTTCTCTCTGGGCATAGTGGATATTGTTTGAGACGATGAGGCTGTTGGTGGTGTCTTCAAAACTAACTTATAAACTTAGTCTTGATAATCTTTATCTGTAAATTCCTATCACTTTTCCGCAAGAATTTTTATATTCCAAAACTGACGTAGATTTATTGATACCCCAACAAAATACCTACTACTTAAAAAGTAAGGATGCATAAGATTTGGATACATTTACTGATATTGTTTACAGGTATCCCCGCTATTTTTGCTCAAAGCGCTTCTAAGATTGACTCTTTAGAGGTCGTTCTTCAGAGCGACATTGGTACAAAGCAAAAAGTAGATGCCTATAACACCCTGGCTCAGTATTTTAGCTACAAGAAGACAAAACAGTCGAACGTGTACATTGACCAAGCCATTCAGCTGGCCCAATCTATTGATTACTTGCCTGGATTGATACAAGCCTACAGCCAACAGGCCAAAAATCTTGCAGCAAAACGGAGTTTTGAGAAAGCCGAAAAACGTGCGCAGCAAGCATTACTACTGGCCCAAAAACAGCAAAACAAAAGAGAAGAGGCAAGAGCATATTTAGCATTGGTTTTTATTGCTCACAAACAAAGAGAATATCAAAGTGCATTAAATTTTTATTCTCAGGCAGAAAAGCTAGGGCAAACCTCCAATACACCACTTATCCTGATTGAAGCACAGCGGATGAAAGCAGCCATTTATGCTTCTATGAAGAACGATTCCAAAAGAATGGCATACTATGCAAAGGCTTTAGAAACAGCCAAAAGTAATCAGGTGCTCGAGGAAGTTATGAGAATCCAAAAGGATTATGCGTCTTTTTATCAGAAAAAAAGAGACAGGAGAGCCTTACAATATGCAATGCGGGCTTTAGAAATCAGCGAATCATTGAAAGATTACAATGAAAAAGCCACGCTTAATTCATTGCTTGCGTCTTACCACAAATCAAATGGGAATTATGTCAAAGCATTAGACTACTTTTTAAAGGAACTAAAGGTAAGAGAGACTTTTTTAGTAGATAGTTTTTACTTGGCCATCAATTATAACAAAATAGGGGTATTGTTGTATGAGCAGCAAAATTATGAAAAAGCCGTCACCTACTATAAAAAACACCTGAAGGTATCCCAAAAACTAAAAGCTGAGCGTCTTCAAGCTCTGAGTCATAATAACATTGCATTGGCTTATCAACACTTGCGTAGGTATGCCGAAGCAAAAGAAAACTACCAAAAAAGCATTCTACTTGCCCAAAAGGCAAAAAATAGAGTCATACTAGGCTGGGCATACAACGGGATGGGAATCATAAACCAAGACCAAAAGCATTACCAAAAAGCCAAAGAATGGTTTGACAAAGCCATCGCGATTAGAACCAAGCCAAGGTTGCTTGCCCAAAGCTATTATAGTCTTGGGAAAAATCATCAGCTGCAAGAACAACACCTCAAGGCCAAACAATATTACCTAAAGGCGGCTGATCTGGTACAACAAACCGCAGATTTAGCCCTCAAAAGAGATATACAAGGAGGGTTGAGTGTTTGCTATGAGTCTTTAGGCGAAACGACAAAGGCGTTGGCTAGTCATCAATTATTTAAACAGCTAGCCGATAGTTTGCTGAACCGGGAAAATGCCAAAGGCATTACGCAACTAGAAGCCACCTATCGTTTTCAGAAAGAAAAAGATTCGCTACAGTTTGTCGAAGCGCGTAAACAAGAAGTATTGAAAAATGAAATAGCCACCCGCAAGGCCAACCAACGCACTACCTATATCGGATTGGGGCTTACTTTGGGATTGGTAGTGGTGTTGCTTTACTTCTTTTGGGATAAGCAAAAAAGCAATCATAAGCTAAATCAGGCCAATGAAGAATTGGCCATTTCTAACGAAGAAATCAAAGCCTCGAGCGAAGAAGTGCAAAGTATCAATGGCACACTCCAGGAAACGCTGGAACTGGTCAATGAGCAAAAAAATAATATAGTGGCCAGCATCAATTATGCCGAGCGCATTCAGCTAGCCGTATTGCCTACCGCCGAAAGCATACAAGACATTTTTCCAGAGCACTTTATTTTTTACAAACCCCGCGATATTGTCAGTGGAGATTTTTATTGGGTCACCAAAACTGAGTCGCAGCCTATTTATGAAGAGAGCAGCGACTTTCAGTTGGGGAAGGTCTTATTGGGCTTTTCTAATGAAAAACAAATATTGGTGGTAGCGGACTGCACTGGGCATGGGGTGCCAGGGGCTTTCATGACAATGCTTTGCTCGCAGGCGTTGAACAGCATTGTGATTCAAAACAATGTGCATGAACCGGGTAAGATATTGACTGGATTGGATACCTACTTGCGACAAGTACTTAAGAGTAAGCAAACCAACGTAAATGATGGAATGGACATTGCCATTTGTGTGATAGATTCTACCGAACAGACCTTGGTGTTTGCTGGAGCTAAAAGTGGATTATTGTATTACCAAAACCAAGAATTGAAAGAGCTAAAAGGTGATCTACACAGTATCAATGGTCGGCGCTCAAGGGGGTATCAATACGCCTCAAAAACCATCCAACTTACTACACCTACTACCTTTTATATGCATTCCGATGGTTACCCTGATCAGTTTGGTGGCCCCCAGGGGCGTAAGTTTCTCAAGAAGCGTTTTCGGGAAATGATACAGGATATTGCTACGCTACCTATGGCACAACAACACCAACAGTTAGACCTCCGATTGAATGATTGGATGCAGGACGAAGAGCAATTGGATGATATTTTGGTGATGGGTGTGAAGTTAACATAATAATGAGTTACAATAATCTTGTTTTTGGTTTGTGTCTGTTTATCTTATATTTTCAAAGGAGGCCATCTCATAAATTAAATACTACCAAATTTTATTTAATAAAAAATCATTTTATCGGAATTTATACCTGACAGGTTTTTAAAACCTGTCAGGTATAACGCGATATATAAAATATTATTTGGTTTAAAAAGTATTATGAGATAGC